>CACZOE010000122.1 GCA_902782695.1 uncultured Lachnospiraceae bacterium
GCAAAGATGCTTATAACAGTATCTCCTGCCTATGATGCAATGTATAGGGATGAATTTGAAGAGATGACGAGGTGTCTGGGTAAGGTTGTAAACAGTACACTCAGAAAGAGTGATCTGATGATGCAGAGTAGACAGAATCAGTTCTTCCTTCTCCTTCCTGAGACAAATGATAAGTCTCTTCCGAAAGTTTCAGCCAGAATAGTTGAGAATTGGAAGAATACACCATTCTATAGCAAAGGAAAACTTGATTTCGAAGCAGAAATGATTACACGTCCGGATTAAACCCGGACGTGTTCTTGCCTAAAGATAAAAATATAAAGGGGACGCTAATGAGAAGAGTTTGTAAAAAACTAAGCATGATAGTTCTGGCGGGGGCAATGGTACTATCAATGGGTTCTACATTAGTGAGGGGAAATACAGTCAAGGCAGCAGAGGTAGAGGTTTTAGAAACAAATGTATCTGAAACTGAGACCGAAAAGGTTATGGTTGGTGTTCAGGGAACCTTTTACAGTACAGAAAATAACGAGATGCTTGCTCTTATGAATGAAGCTAGAAAAGAAGCCTACGATGAGCATCTGGAATATCCTAAAAAGTCTGGAAAATATCTGGGTATAGATTATCCTTATGTTCCATTAAAATGGTCAGTTCAGCTGGAAAAAATTGCCAGCATAAGAGCCGTTGAAGCTGGTCTTCTTACAGGACATGTTCGTCCGAATGGAACTGTGGCATTTATGGATCTAAATGGTTTTTCTCAAAATGGGGAAGTTCTGGCCTGGAATACAAGTGTTTTAAAAGGCATATGGAACAAGAGCAATGAGGATGATGAAGGAAGCTGGTATAGCGAAAAGAAATATTTCATTGATCCATCCATAGATGAAGACGATAATACCTTTGAACAAGGTCATTATATCGCTATGATAAATCCTAATAATACTTACGTAGGTATATCAGGTTTTAAGTCTCAGTATGGAACCGGTTATCTGAATCAGTACATTTCGGTTGCAGGTGAGTTTTCAACCAAATCATCGTTAGATTCTACATTTACCGGACTAAATGGTAATTATATTCAGAAGGTAGAAGTAAAGCCTGAGTATGTAACCCTTAATGTACTTGGCGAAAATGTGCTAAATCGTAGTGATAGTAAAACTATGTCTGTTGAGGCGATAGTTAAAACATCAAAAGGATATGGTTCTGAAAAATGCAAGGTTTACTCCAAGGTAAAATGGACCTCATCGGCTCCCGATGTAATAAAAATAGATGAAAATACCGGAAAGATAAATGCTGTAGGAGAAGGTGATGCAAGAATAACTGCTACTCTTGAAACATCCTCAAAAACCCTGACAGCATCGTTAGATATGTTTGTACTTCCTGCAGGAGTAGAAATAGAGAAACTGGTTAATCCTCCTGCTATAACTGTTAATACAGGTACAAAGCCTGATCTTCCGGAAACTGTACAGGCAAAGCTCAGCAACGGTGATTATAGAAATGTTAAAGTTGACTGGGAAGATCTGATAGATGATTATCGAAACAGTAAGTCTTATAGCTATTATCTGGATACTACATTTGATGTGATAGGAACATTTCAGGATTATACAGTAAAGCAGAGTATAACAGTTATTCCGCAGATTAAGAATTTTGGATTGGAATATGATACAATCACAGTTAATTCTGGTGAGGAGCCTGTTTATCCGATAGCTGAAACAGTAACTCTTACGAACAATGTATATTATCAAAATGTAAATCTTACGTGGAAGGATGATGAAGTATATAAAAAACGTGAGGGTGGAACTTATACCATATATGGAAGCTGGTCATGGAACAAAACAAAAAAGGCAGAGGTTACTCTGACTGTAAATCCAGCTACAGTAACTAATGTGGTTTATGATGAAGCTGTTATTACTACTCCAAGTGGTACCGAGCCGACTTATCCTGTTCCAAAATCGGTTAAGTGGTCTAATGGTGACGAGGATACTGCAGCAAGTCTGAAGTCCGAGTATGGCTATATTAAATGGGATGAAACTGATGATTTCAAAAATGCATATAAGAAACGTGCTGGTGGTGAGTATCAGATAACCGGACAGTTTTATAATGCATTAACAGATGAACTGTATAGTAAAAAGACCACGGTTACTGTAAAGGTCACTCCTGCTGTGATTACTGGGTTCGATTATGATACCCCTGAGATAATTGTGGAAAATGGAACCGATCCGACAAGCAGTCTTCCGACTAAGGGACAATTAAAGTGGTCGAATAATGACACAGAGGAACGGGATATCATCTGGGATGAAATTCCAGAAGAAAATTATAAGAACACAGAAGTCTCCACTAAGGAGTATACAGTGAAGGGCTCTGTTAAGTATGATGATCAGGTTACTAAAACGATCACATTAAATTATAAAGTTCTTCCTCCGACTATAGACAGCATACAGACTTTTGATGAGATAGATACTCTTGAGGGTGTTTATCCGGAGGACAAGCTTCCTAAAACTGCTGAAGTTAAGTGGAGCAATGGTCTCACCTCAGATGCAGAATTAGTCTGGAATGCAGCCGATGAAACAACTCTGAATACTTTGGGTTCTTTTACCCTTAAGGGAGGTATCAAAGGTGGAGAGGGAATGGACTCGGTAGTTTCTATAAATGTAAACGTTCTTCCAAAATCTCTGGTGGATCTTAAGTGGTATGATCCCGAGACAGAGCAGGCATCGGATGAGCAGACGGCTACAGGTACTGAGTGTGTTGAAAGCTATAACAGCTGGCTTGATATCATGGGTAAACTGATCGCTCTTTACGATAATGGTACCAGCGATGTGATTGACATGCATAGCGCCAAGATTGCGGCCACCGAATACGATGCTAATTCACAGGAAAAGAGTCAGACAGTAACCCTTTCCTATACCTATGACAACGGGAAGGATACACCGGTTACTAAAAGTGTCGATCTGAAGATTATTTTAAAATATATTTTCGATGTTACATTTAATGGTCCTGATAAGACGGTTTATCTGGAAGGCCAGGATTTAAGTCTTAAAGGAGCCGGGGCAAATGTAATCTACGATAACGAATCAGTCGAGGTAATACCTGCAGCGTTTGATGTAGACGGGCCTATAGTTTCTGATGCAGCTCTTTTCGATGGTGAAACAAGTATCAGCCATAAGAAGCTGAAAACCGGAAGCTATATACTCAGAATATCATATAAGATTTTCGAGAGTGATGATTATATCATAGAGGTAAAGACACCTCTGAAGAATTCTGTGGCAATAATGGGAGACTCTTCTAAAACTGAGTTTGGACCTGATGCTACGGTGGAAGAAATCAAAAATGCTCTGACAGGTCAGATCATATCAGTTCCATGTGATGATGGTGCGTCAGCAGATGTTGAAATAGTAAAAAGTATGCTGGGTAATCCAGTATCAATAAGTAATACAGAGGATCCTGATGCAGTTCTCACAGAGGAAGAAAAGCAGTTGGTTAATTCTGCAGCAGCTGAAAAAAAGGAAGTCAGGAAAATCGCTGTAAACCTTACAGAAGACCCTGAAGCAGAAGAAGTATATACATACATCTATATAACTGTGAAACTTCCGGATCCTACAGTTACTCCAACGGCTGCGCCTACTGATGAACCCGTACCAACAGGAACTCCGGGAGGCAATGACCCATCTGGTGGAAATTCAGGAAACGGAAATGGACAAGGTTCAGGTCAGGGAGGAAACTCCGGACAAGGTGGTAACCAGGGAGGCTCCGGACAGGGTTCAGATCAGGGAATTACTCCAGTGACTCCATCAACAGATTCCGGCAATCAGACTGCTCCAGGTAATGAAACACCTGCATCAACATCTGATAATATTGGAAAGAAAGTATCTGTTTCAGGTTCTTACGTAACTCCTATCAGTAATTCAGCAGTTAAGTATGAGGGACCTGTAAATAAAAATGCCACGACAGTTTCTATACCTGAGAGTGTAACCATCGATGGAAAGAAATATGAAGTTTCTGAAATCGGTGAGGGTGCATTTAAAGGATTAAAGAAGCTGAAGAAGGTTGTAATACCGAAAGGCGTAAAGAAGATAAATAAAGGTGCATTCCAGGGCTGTAAGAGTCTGAAGAATATAATCATAAAGACCACAAAGCTTAAGAAGAAAACCATTGGCAAGAATGCATTTAAGGGCATTCATAAAAAGGCTGTTTTCAAGTGCCCAAAGAGTAAGCGTAAATCCTATAAGAAGTGGATCAAAAAATCGGGAGCACCTAAAAAAGCAAAGTATAAATAAATGAAGTGTAAATATTTTCGATTTCATTAAGGAGGAAGACCATGATCCTGCTTGTTCAAAATAATACAGAATATGAAAATGATCTTCGTGCAATGATAAGTGCGTTTTTTCCTGTGGAAAAAATAAGGTCTGCTACGCCAGCAGAGGTTTCTGAGTTTAGCAGAACCATGTTCGGAGAATTTACATTTGTATTCACAGCTCTTTTTGATGAAAGCTCAACAAGGCTTCGTATAGAAGAAAAGGGGTATGTAAAATATTCGGCATATGCATATGGCAATTTCAGGGACAGAAAGAGATATCGAAATCGTCTGAAGAAGGCTTCTTACAGACTGCTTTCGGAGTATACCGGAAGGGAACTTCCCTGGGGAAGTCTCACAGGCATGCGCCCTACAAAAATCGCTACAAAGGGAATAGAGAAGGACAAGACCAGGTCAGATATAATTGATTATTATCAGGTGACCTATGATACAAGTCTGGAAAAATCTGAACTTGCGACAGATGTAGCATTTCTGGAAAAAGACATCATAAGCTCGGTTGATCCGGTTACTGATTACTGTCTCTACGTTGGAATTCCATTTTGCCCTACCAGGTGTCTGTATTGTTCCTTTGCGGCTTATCCGATAATGGAATATGAATCAAAGGTTGGTGCATATATAGATGCTCTTAGAAAGGAACTTCCTTTTATTTCATATCTGAACAGAGATCGTCATCTCGTAGCAGTATATATCGGAGGTGGTACGCCAACCTCACTTTCTGCCGCTGACCTGGCAAAGGTAATGGAATGTGTAAAGGATTCCTTTGACCTCTCTTACCTCCGGGAGTATACCGTGGAGGCCGGACGACCTGACAGCATCACAAAGGAAAAGCTTGAAGTGATGAAGCGGTTCGGATGTACAAGAATAAGCATCAATCCGCAGACCATGAATGAGAGAACTCTTCGTACCATTGGACGTGCTCATACACCTTCTGATGTTAAGCGTGCTATGAATGATGCCAGAAAGCTGGGCTTCAAAAATATAAATATGGATATAATCGCAGGCCTTCCAAATGAAGAGGTTGAAGATATGGATTATACCCTTGACGAGATAGAACGTCTTGCACCGGAATCGCTTACTGTACATTCCCTGGCTATAAAAAGAGCTGCAAATCTGAATCAGGAATATGTCTTCTATAAGAGTAAAATCAACCATAATACTGACAAGATGATATCCATTGCAACTAAAAAAGCCCGTGAAATGGGCATGAATCCGTATTATCTGTATCGTCAGAAAAACATAGCCGGAAATCTGGAAAATACAGGTTATGCAAAAAAAGGATATGAATGTATATATAACGTTCTGATCATGGAAGAAAAGCTGGACACTTTCGCTGCAGGAGCCGGTTCAGTAACAAGACTTCTAAGTCTTGAGAACGGAGAGGTTGTCCGCGTAGACAGAGTGGAAAATGTAAAAAATGTGGATGAGTACATTAACAGACTTGATGAGATGCTTGAAAGAAAGCAGATGGGCGTTGACAACAGATTAAGTTTTAAATGATGTCTGATTATAAATAGTGGAAAAGAATAAGACAGCCGGAGCAGGTTTAGAAATAATTACCTATCCGGCTGTCATTTTTTTTAGTCAACTAAAATTATTCAGATCAGCTTACTTTTTCAAAATCGGAAGCAGGATGTTTGCAGAGTGGACAGATGAAATCATCAGGAAGTTCTTCTCCTACATATTCATATCCACAGATCTTACATCTCCAGATAGTCTGACCATCCTTGGTTTTACCTACTTCTTCGGGAGCCGGTTTAATGTGTTCCTGATAGTATTCATAGGTAGCAGACAGATCATCAGATATCATGTTCATATCAGTTACTCTGGCAACGAAAAGCGTATGTGTTCCCAGATCCTGTGAAGATACTACTTCAGCTGAAAGATAGGAATTGGTTCCCTCTGTTATATAGGTAAGACCATTTTCTGACTTCTTCCAGGCATCAAAACCTTCAAACTTATTTACGTCTCTGCCGGACTGGAAACCGAATCGTTTGAATAGTTCAAAATCAGCCTTCTGACTAATTACAGATACATTGAATTTACCAGTATCTATTATCATATCGTGAGTGAAATTCTGCTTGTTGACAGCTATAGCTATCTGATTAGGATCAGATGTTACCTGAATCGCAGTGTTTGTTATACATCCATTATCAAAACCGTCTTTTTGCGCGGTTACAACAAAGAGTCCATAGGACAGCTTATACATTACTTTTTTATCCATTTGATTACCTCCATCCATTTACATCATATAATTGCTACCCAATATTAATTATAATACATTCCCACTTTGCTATCCATTATATTTTATAAAAAGTAACTTTGAAGAATCCTTAGTTGCATCGTAAAAGGTCGTGTGTCATAATGAAAAATGTATGTTACTAGTGCCATTTAATATGGTCAGAATAATTATATAATGTAGGAGGTTATGAAAAATGTTGGAATCGAGACCGGAATTAATGCAGCGTATTACAACACCAGAACTTGCTGAGAGATACATAGATGCACAGATCGAAGCTCTTCGTGCACAGATTGGTGATAAAAAAGTTCTTCTCGCACTTTCAGGTGGAGTTGACTCTTCAGTCGTTGCTGCGATGCTGATAAAGGCTGTAGGTCAGCAGCTCGTTTGCGTTCATGTAAATCATGGACTGCTCAGAAAAGGGGAACCTGAGCAGGTTATAAAAGTATTCAGAGATGAGATGAACGCAAATCTTATCTATGTAGATGCTACAGACAGATTTCTGGATAAACTTGCAGGAGTTACAGATCCTGAGCAGAAGAGAAAAATAATCGGTGGAGAATTCATAGAAGTATTTGCTGAAGAAGCAAGAAAACTGGATGGAATACAGTTCCTGGCACAGGGAACCATCTGGCCAGACATCCTTGAAAGTGATGCAGGAATCAAGGCACATCACAATGCAGGAGGTCTTCCGGAAGATATGAACTTTGAACTGGTTGAACCTGTACGTATCCTCTTCAAAGATGAAGTTCGCGTAGTTGGAAAAGCCCTCGGACTACCTGATAACATGGTATATCGTCAGCCATTCCCGGGACCGGGACTTGGAGTTAGATGTCCAGGAGCAATCACCCGTGACAGACTCGAAGCAGTTCGTGAATCAGATGCTATCCTCAGAGAAGAATTCGCAAAGAACGGCCTTGAAGGAAAAGTATGGCAGTACTTCACAGTAGTACCAGACTTCAAATCAACAGGAGTTAAGGACGGCAAGCGTACCTTCGACTGGCCATGCATTATCCGTGCCATCAACACCACAGACGTAATGGAAGTAACTGTAGAACATCTCTCCGACGAACTGATTGATCACCTTGTAAATCGAATCATCTCCGAAGTACCAGGTATCAACAGAGTCCTCTTCGACTATACACCAAAACCACCCGCTACTGTAGAATATGAGTGATAACGAGCCAA
>CACZOE010000123.1 GCA_902782695.1 uncultured Lachnospiraceae bacterium
GGATGCGTCTCGGCGCGATAGGTAGATAGTTGCCTTTGGCAACACGCGCCTCGCGCGGAGAGTGTCGCAAGCGACACTCTTTGTTCCTTTATAGGAAACCACGACACTCTGTTTTGCGTAGTTTCTGTTAATCTGGGGGTTATAAATGGCATTTTCCTGGGTGATTTCATAGTGATTATTCACAAAAGTCTCCGTTAATCTGCACAAGAAAAATGAATTGGAATATAAAAGTCGGTCAGAAACATTCATTTTCATGACCGACTTTGCGTGAAATGTAGCAACAAAGTGTTGCTTTTTTTAATTTTGGGGATTTTTTGGTCCGGAGAGTTTGCGGTTCTCTTATTTCATGGCTACTAAGTATTGAGGAAATACACATTTTTGAGGGTGTAAAAAGCAACAAAATCGAACTTTCAAAATCCTGGCAATCGCTATATTTAACTCCGCTGCCTGAGAGGGTAACGTATAGATAAGCTCACAGGGAAGGAGGAACCGGGATATGGATACCTACAAGGTGGGTATATACAGCAGGGATCCTGATTATTCGAGATCCTTCATGGGATTAATAAATTCAGATGGTGACCGGGACTTCAGGGTGGCAGCCTTTTCGGAAGCAGAAAGCATTAAGAAATATCTGGAAAACGGAAGGCTGGATCTGCTTCTGTCGGATGACATTTCTATAGGACATACAAGTGACGGGGCAGAGTATTTTGAAGGGGTAAGGATGGTGTTTCTGTCTGATCAAAAGGAGGTTGGCGGCTACAACGAAAATACTCTTCAGATATCTTATATCTACAAATATCAAACTGTGAGTTCAATCTGCAAGGAAATAAGAAGAGTTCTTGCTGCAGGAGAGGATTCTGGAAGAAATATATCAGAAATCATAGGGATATATTCACCAATCTCCCGGTGTGGCAAGACCAGATTCGCAAAAACACTTGCCGGTTATGATGAAGTTCGGGGAGGTCTGTATGTGGGAATGGAGGATTTCAGTGATGATATAGCCTCCCTTACCGCAAATGTACTTTACCCACTGAAAATGAAAAGGTCGGATCTTGAGAGTGAGATAGTAAGGCTTGTAAGGAAAGAGCAGGGTATCTGCAAGTTATATGTGTCGGGAACATATATGGATACCAACGATGTAAGCTGCCAGGACATTGAACTTCTTAAGGAAGTACTTCTCAAGACCGGCAGCTTCACCACCATCTGTTTTGATATAGGATCTGCAGCATTGGGAGATTTCTCAATACTCAGATGTTTTAAACATATATATATGCCGGTTCTGAGAGATGAAATATCCATGAGAAAAATAGAGGTTTTTATGAAGCTTCTGGCGGATCTGAATTATCAGGATATTATCAGGATGCTTATACCGGTGGACCTTCCGGATGCAGAGGCTTTCAGTGAAGAAATGATAAAGACGGTATGGAAAGTGAAAAATGGTGATGTGGATGGACGCTGAACTGAAGGAAAGGGTTAAGTCAGATGTTCTCGACAGGATGGATCTGTCGGGAGAAATAAAAGATGAAGATGTAAGTGAACTTATAGATGAATCCCTGAACCGTGAATTAAGTGGAAGCTATTTACCTCTGAAGGAAAAAATGAGGGTCAAGGAAGAGGTTTTCAACTGTATCAGAAGGCTGGATGTTCTCTCAGAGCTTCTAAATGATGACAGTATAACTGAAATAATGATCAACAGTTATAAAGAAATCTTCTATGAAAAAAACGGAAGGATAGTCAGGTCTGACAAGTCCTTTGATAATCCTGAAAGATTACTCTCAGTTATACAGCAGATAGTTGGTGATGCAAACAGAATGGTAAATGAATCCTGTCCCATCGTGGATGTGATCCTGAAGGACGGCTCCAGAGTGAACATTGTCCTGAAGGGGGTATCAGTTGATGGATCAACTGTTACCATACGTAAGTTTCCCAAGACTTCTCTAAGCATAAAGGACCTGATAGGGCTTGAAGCAATTGATGAAAAGACTGCGGATTTTTTGGGGCTGCTGGTGGCTTCCGGTTACAACATCTTTATATCTGGAGGAACCGGTGCAGGAAAGACCACATTTATGGGGGCTCTTACCCAGTACATACCGGCAGACGAGAGAGTAATCACCATCGAAGACAGCGCTGAGCTGAGAGTGATCGGGATTGACAATCTGGTAAGGCTGGAGGCTAGAAATGCGAATGTTGAAGGAAAGAATATGATCACCATTCGTGACCTCATAAAATGCAGCCTTCGAATGCGCCCTGACAGGGTAATAGTCGGTGAGGTAAGAGATGCAGCCGCAATTGATATGCTGCAGGCTATGAATACGGGACATGACGGCAGTCTGTCTACCGGTCATGCGAATTCAGCTCATGAGATGCTTCTCAGGCTGGAGTCCATGGTGCTGATGGGGGTTGACCTGCCGCTTAAGGCGGTGAGACAGCAGATTGCATCTGCCATTGATATAGTGGTTCATCTTGGAAGGCTCAGAGATAAATCAAGAAAAGTTTTGGAGATCAGAGAGGTTACAGGAATGGAGAATGACGAAATAGTTACAAGGGAATTATATAGGTTTGTTGAGACAGATGTGAGAAAGGAAAAGGTAGTCGGTGAGCTGACGAAGATAAATGATCTATTAAATGTAAATAAGCTTATGAATGCCGGTTACCTGAAGATATATCAGGAAAGGCATTTGAAGTGAAGGGGAAATTTAAGCCGGATATGTATGCACTTACTGGTGCGGTAATCATTACTTTATCAGGTGCTTTTATATTCTATGACTCCTGGTTTGGGATACTTCCTGCATCAGGAATCGGAATATATGGATACAGAGTTCTTCATGAAGGAGCTCAGAAGAGAAGAAAAATGAAAAGGCTTGATGAATTAAAAAATGCAATGATTTCTATTCAGAGTGCTTTGGAGGCAGGAAGATCTCTCGAGAATTCCTTCATATCGGCAGAGAAAGATCTGATAGAAATGTATTCAGATAAAAATGAAATGGTTGAGGCTCTGAAAAGAGTCGGAAAAAAGATAAGTCTTAACTATACGGTAGAATCAGCTCTTTATGAATTTGCTAAGGAGGTTGATCTGCCTGAATGTTATGACTTCGTGGACGTGATATCTACAATCAAACGAACAGGTGGTAATGCGGTAAAGAGTATTCAGGAAGCGGTTGAAAAAATAATAAATGAAATGGAGCTTAGAGAAGAACTCAGTACCATCGTGGCAGCCAAAAAATATGAACTGATGATAATGGTCTGTATGCCGTCTTTGATCACATTATTCCTCCGGCTGTCCAGTGGTGATTATCTAAAGCCCCTATATGGAAATATCAGCGGAGTGATAATCATGACGCTGCTGATGTTTTTTAATACACTGGCGTACTGCCTGGGAAGAAAGATTGTAGACATATATTAAAAAAGTAAAGGAGAAAAATATGGCCCGATATCTGTCAGTGGGACTGGTGCTTATCACTATGATACTCGCGTTGATAAGCAGAAAATATTACAGCAAATACAAGGATGTACATGGTTTTCTTTCATATGTACCGGTTTTAATGCTTCGAATCACTCCGGAGAGAGTAAAGAGCAGAGTAAGACTTGTTATAAGGAAAAATAAAGTACTAAATCGAAAAGCATTAGATGAGGAAACCGACCGGGAACTGATAAATATATACCTGGTTTTTGTGAGAGGATTAACTCTGGTTGCTGCATTTACATTTCTCATCAGCTTTAAACCTGAAAACAAGGATGATCTGTATATTCTCGAGAGACCGAAGGAGGGAGATTCTTCGGTCTATGTGGATGTGAAGCTTAGAGATAATGAAAGTGGAGAGAGTGAAGATTTTAATCTGGAAATAAATCCGAAGGAACTAAATGAAAAAGAGTTCAGAGAACGAAGTGAGAAGGCGAAGGCTTTTATAGAAGAAAACATATTATCAGACAATAAATCGGCTGATGAAGTTACTACAGATCTCTGCCTTCCTGATAAGGATGAGACAGGGGCTCTTCGAATCATATGGAGTTCTGACAATCCTTCAGTAATCAATTCAGAGGGTAATGTCAGAATGGATGAAATTGAAAAGGAGGAGAAGGTTACTCTTTCGGCAGATATAAAGGATGATAATTTCACAGATACATACAGTAAGGTCGTTACGGTAAAAAAGGATATAAATCTTACCAGCTCTGAAAGGGCAAAAGTGTCGATACTTAATATTGAGGAGAAAAGCAGGTCCGACAAAGAGCTGGTACTACCTCATGATCTGGATGGAGTAAGTGTTATAAGAACTTCGGAAAAGAACAGAAATAATATGTTGATATTTATCATTGGGATTCTAATAGTCTTCATTTTCGGATACATACGTTTTAATAAGCTGAAAGAAAAAGGAAGTGAAAGGGATAAAGAACTGGAGGATGCATATTTTGGATTTGTAAACAGGCTTGCCATACATATTGGAGCGGGACTGAGTCTGAAAGATGCGATGAAGCGGTCGGTACAAAATGAGAGATGTACATATCTTAAGGATGAGGTTAATCACATGCTGAACAAAATCTCATCTGGAATAAGTGAAAGTACGGCTTATATGGAATTTGGAAAAGCCGTAGGTTCTCAGGAGTATATAAGACTAATGTCTTTGATAAGTCAGAATCTGGCATATGGTAATTCAAACCTGATTAAGATGCTCGATTCTGAAACAAAAACTGGATTATACGTAAAAAGGGAACATATCAAAAAGAAGGGTGAGGAAGCGTCAGAGAAACTGATAATGCCAACATCCCTGTTGTTAATTCTAGTAATCATCATAGTTATATATCCAGCTTTTATAGAAATGTAATTAAGGAGGAATACGAAATGAGTTACATATACTGGAGAGTGAAAAACAGATTATTAGAAGTAGGAAGTGATAACAGCGGAGTCGCTGTTGTGGAGATAATTCTTATACTGGTTGTGCTTATTGGTCTGGTAATAGTTTTTAAAAACGAGGCAGCAGCGCTGGTAACAAAGATATGGAAAGCTATAACTGATGGATCAAAAACAATCACAGGTTAAGGGGTAAATTATGAATAAAAGAAAAGGATACGTGACGGTCTTTATATCGCTTCTGTTGGTAGTAATGATAGTTGTGGTAACTGCCGTAATGGAGGTGTGTGACAGAGGGTATGCACGGACCAAAATGTCAACTGCAATCAGCAGTTCAATGTCTTCAGAACTGGCGAACTATAACAGATATGTGTTTGACCGTTACCATATCCTTTTGTTGGATAAATCCTGCAGCGGACTGGGCGAGGGTTCGTTTGAACAGGATATGTCGGAACTGCTGAAAACGAATCTCGGAGAAGGCTTTGATATAGAAAATCTGGCAGTGTCCAAATATTTATATATCACAGAAGATGATAATAGCGAGTTTAAAAAACAGATAGGAGAAAATGCAAAATATGAGCTAGTTGAATATGCGGCTGAAAAAATCATGGAAAAAACAGGCGGTGACGATAAACCTGTGGATGAACAGGTAATAAATGACATGGAGGGAGATATCAGTGAAAGGCAGGCAGAAATAAATGGAGAAAGTACTTCCGAAGAAGGAACAACTGAAAATGAAAAAGAAGGAGAAAAGACTTCCGGTGAAAAAAATAAAGAAGAAGAATCAGGGGATTCTGAGGAGGTAAAAGAAGAAGTTACAGATCCCAGAGATACCCTTAAAACATTTACAGATGCAGGAATCGCTATGCTGATCCTTCCGGAGGGCGTGGAACTAAGTAGTGAAGAGCTTGATATGAGCAGTCTTCCTTCCGGTGGAGCTGTTTCGGAAGATGATATGGAAATAAATACAGAGTTTAGTGATAAGAATCAGATGAAAACAGATGGCCTGAAGGGAAATGGCTGGAGCAATCCTTTGGTTGAAAAAGCAGAGGCTCTTACATATGCAAGAGCATATTTCAATTCACTTACTGATAAGAAATATGATGATACAGTCCTAAATCTTGAAATGGAATATCTGGTAGCAGGTAAATCTACTGATGGAGCAAATTACAAAAAGGTGGTTGATGAAATACTGGTAATGAGATTTGCTGCAAATTTTGCTTACATTGTTACGGATGCTGCAAAAATGGCGGAGTGTGAAGCTCTTGCAGCTGCGCTGAGTGTAGAGTTTCCGCCCATGGAACCTGTAATCAAATACCTGCTTGCAGGGTGCTGGTCTTATATCGAAAGTGTAGCGGATGTGTACAGACTGCTGAGAAATCATAGGGTTCCTTATTTGAAAAGCAGTACTACATGGATTACAGATTTGGAAAGCCTGGCTCATCTGGAGGAACTGGAAGAAACAGAGGACATCTCGGATGGGCTTGATTATAACAATTACCTGATGATTCTCGCTGCTTTGCAGGGAAATAAACTGGAAAGCAGAATGCTGGATCTGATTCAGGTGAACACTATAAAAAACTCTGACAAATCCTTTCGGATAAAAAACTGTGTTACAGCATTTGGCGTCGATGTGACACTTTCCTACAAAGGAAGAAGTTACAACTATCATGAGGAAGCGGGTTATTGATACTTAAGGTAGAAAAATAGAAATATAAATTCAGGCAGTCTGCGGTGCAGGTGTTTTCATAAGTTTGATAAGTGCATGTAAAAAAATAAATTCATTGGACTTTTAAGGAATTATAAAAATTATTGTCAAGTCTCTTCGTAATTCAAAATATGAAAATACCTGCACTGCAGTCTGCTGAAGAAGGAGGCCGTCCATGAAAAATAATAAAGGAAGTGTATCTATAGAAGCGGCCGTTTCCTTTCCGGTATTTTTATTCACTATGCTTTTCTTCATATATGTATGTCAGATCTACAAGGTAAAAGCAACTATCTATGAAGGCTGCATAGAAACTGCAGAATATATGGCTCAGTATTCATATCTGTCAGAACAAATAGCCGGGGAAAAGAATTTTATTACAGATGCAGCCGCTGCAGGCATGTTGCTCATCAGATTCAGGGAATATGTGGACGATAAAGCCCTCCTGGAAAAATATGTGGTTGGAGGAGAGAGTGGAGTCTGTTTTGTGGGTTCTTCACTTCCTGATGACCATGGGTATATAGATCTTCAGATAACATATCTGGTCCATGTAAACATCCCTTTGCTGGGTAATCATAGCCGTTTGTGCAGTGAACACATCAGGCAGCGGGCGTATCTGGGTTACCGGGAATCCGCAGAAGAAAAAAATGAAGATGAAGATGACAGGTATGTATTTGTTGCAAAAAACGGAGTTGTATACCACACGTCCAGAAGCTGTACATATCTGATGCCTGATATTCACAGTTCTTCAAAAACTGCTGCTGAAAAAAATGGTTATTCACCCTGTGAATATTGTGGTGCTTCAGCTGAAGGGACAGTTTATATAACTACGGATGGTAACAGATATCACAGTATGAGGAATTGTTCCAGACTTAAAAGAACTGTAGCCAGAAAGAAACTGAGTGAAGTGGAGCTTCCTCCATGTTCAAAGTGTGGAAATTAGCATTGGTTTATTATACCGGAAATATGGATTCAGAAAAAATAAATGGAAAAAAACAATATGAACGTAGTGAAAAAATATATAGAGAAAAATGCGGGTTTTATGACTATTGAAGCAAGTGTGATAATTCCGGTTATTCTACTAGCGGTAATGGTGGTTCTCTCCGGCCTGATAATCATCTACGAACAGGGAACTCTCTATGCAGAGGAGACGGAAGCTCTATATACCATCCCGCTTGGAAGCATAAGGGATGAAAATGTAGAGGAACACCTGGGAAATATTTCCTATGGTGAAGGTCTTGAGTTTGGAAGCATAGATGTCAGCGCTGGATACTGCCGCCATAAAGCAAAGTGCGAGGGGAAAATAGAATATATGGACAGCTTTGAAATCAGTTCGACAAGAGAACTGGATGTTTTGGTGGACAGACTCAGGAGGTGGCAGCTATATGATGATATTTCAGAAAAATCTGGGGAGTGGTAGATACGTTGAAATCAGTGACATAACACTTCCTGATAACTATGAAGAGGAAATGCTCATACGTTGCTCGTTTAGATATGTACTTCCAACGGAGATAAGAGAAATAGATACAGATAAAAATCTTCTGGTCCGGGTAGATGGTCTGGTTCCTCTGGAGGTCAGATGCCGGAGAATAAATCCGGATATGAAAATGATTAAAAAGCTTTTACAAGATCTGGTGGACTGTTTTAGTGAAATAAAAGAATACATGTTAAGTCCTGAAGGAATACTTCTTGGAATGAACTCTGTCTATTATTCAGAGGAAACAGATGAATTCAGGTTTATATATGTTCCGGGAAACAAGGCAGGTTTTAGAAAACAGATAAAGAATCTCTTTGAAGACATCATGAGGATTTACGACCATAAGGATTCTGAGGGTGTTGTATATCTCTATGATATGTACAGCAGATTCCTGAATGAAAATTTTACTCCTGATATGCTGAAGAAACTGGTGAATTCTGAGAACAAAACCTACAGGTCAGATCATGTTCCTCCAAAACCCAAACCAGAACCTGTAATAAATTATTATCCCTATACAAAGGAAACCATAGCGGGGAATCCGTCAGTGGAAAAAGAAGAAACAGAACCGGAAAAAATGAGAATAGATAAAACCATGTATGTACTTATGTATGTGGCTGTAGTGGTTGTGGCGTTAGTAATGCTGATCTTTTTTGGTATCAGTTCCCTGCGGTTTAGTGTGCTGGCATTAATCTGTGTCACGGTATATACAGTGGTGGATTATATGCATAAAAAGAATGATTTTGATATGGATATCAGTATGAAAAAAGCAAATGAAAATGAATTTGAAGTACATGAAATAAGACCGGAAAAAGAATCAGAAACATACATAAATATTCATGATGAGAGAGATGTGTTAAAAACAACACCTTCTATTTCTTGTGAAGTAAAAGAACCACCCAAAGTTTCAGGAAATATAGTTTCAAGAAATATAGTTCTAGGGAATTCAGTTCCTGGGACAACAGTATTAACTCCGGTGGGGAAAGAGATTGTTTCAAGGCTGGTTCCCAGATCGGCTGATTCTGGTCTGGACCAGATATATGTAATAGAGGGAGAAACCAGACTGGGAAGACAGGACAGCACCTGTGATTACGTTCTGGATGAGCCTTCAGTGAGCAGGCTTCATGCCGTACTGGATAAGCATGGAGACATTGTTACCCTTACGGATATGGGATCAACAAATGGAACCTATATAAATGAAGACAGAATTTCAGAAGGAGAGGTACGGGTACTAAATCCAGGTGACTTGATAAGTATAGCGAACGTTAGTTATGAATGCGTATGAGGAGGATGAGAGTTGAAATATAAATATCAAATAATTATCATCGCCTTTTCGGCGTTGATTTTAATATGTAGTCTAATATTTGATGCAGACTACATGACTCAGATGTCAAATGCAAAAGAAGCGGCGAGTCCGGGAGATGCT
Organism: uncultured Lachnospiraceae bacterium; assembly: GCA_902782695.1. Lineage (GTDB taxonomy): Bacteria > Bacillota > Clostridia > Lachnospirales > Lachnospiraceae > Eubacterium_Q. The sequence goes on from CACZOE010000123.1 coordinate 9,452, forward strand.
ACACAGATATATCTGATGGACCTGGAATCGAAAGAAGATGAGGAAGATAAAGAGAGTAGTCTTCCGGAGGTACAGGAGGTGCCTGTAGAAAAACAGGATATGGTGCAGGAGATACCTCAAAATGCTTCAGGTATTCAGAATCAAATGGAGGATACAGGAAATCCTGAAAAAGTAGCAGATGCAGCAGCTGTTATATCAGCAGCTGAAGAGCTTCCGGAAAGTGCTATGACAGAAACACTTCCTGTAGAAATGCCGGTTACAGAAGATGACGTGAGTGTGATCATTGCTCCGGCAAAAGAATATCAGAAGGGAGACGATAGTGAACCTGATGAACCGGAAGTGACACTAAATATACAGCAGGATAATTTTGCCTTTAAATCAGTTGGGGATAAGCATCCTATGAAAAATAGTGAAGACTGGTGGCCCAAGGCAAAAACCTATATCAAGAATACTTTCGGTGTTACCGATGGACAGTATAATACCACTGAGACTGCACCGAGTGCAGGAAATGTGTGGTGTGCCGGTCTTGTATCAAGGGTAATAAATAATACTTATCCGGATGGAAAAAAGGTTGCAGTTACTGAAAGTGTAGCAACCCTCTATTCTGAAATGATAAATTCTAAGAATTTCACATTTATCGCAGAAGGTGAAGTATCTGATTTTGCAGATATTGTTACAAAAACCAGATCCGGAGATATCATGCTTCTTAAGAAGAAAAATAAAGATGGATCCTGGTCGTGGACACATACCAATCTGATTACCTATTACGGATATATTTACAGTCAGGGTGCCGGCGGAAAGATTCGTATGAATACATTTGATAATTATAATCAGTATGGGGCGTATGATCCTGTTTTATCTGCCGGATATTATTTCTACATATATAGACAGAAAGCGAGCCCTAAGGTAACTCCGACCGCAACGCCTAAACCGACGACCACACCAAAGCCAACAGCTACTCCTACACCGGTTGTAGGCATAGGCTCTTTGACAAAGGTTACTAAGGCGGGTTATAGCCTGTATACCCAGGATACTTCAAAGTATTCCCTTCAGGGAGCGGAGTATACTGTTTCAAATGCAAATGCTTCGAAGATATTCTATTTGAGAACAGATGCAAACGGTGTTGCGCATCTTTTGGATGCGGCTGGAAATATGACGGATGCTACGAGTATAGGAAATCTCGAAATGGGTACCTACTATGCATGGGAAACAAAAAGCTCTCCGGGATACAAACTCGACAGTGAATGTAGTTTGAATAATAAAAAATCCATTACCATATCAGAGACGAATCCGGGAGGTACATTTGTATCTGAAGAGATTCCAGATGTATTTCTTATGGGAGGTATACAGCTTATTAAAAAACCAACGGTGGCTGACGTGATGTCAAATCCTAACTACAGTCTGGAAGCGGAGTATACAGTCTATAATTCTTCAGGCGTGGAAGAAAAGAAGATAAAAACTGATAAAAATGGTCGTGGTATGGTTTCAGGGCTTGCTTCCGGAACTTATACAGTAAAAGAAACAACACCGGGAAGGAATTTTGAACTGGATACAAATGTCTATACAGTTACTATAGCTGCAGGAGTGCCAGGAATGTATGTTTATGGCGGTGTTGATTATAGTGCAGTATATGACCCGGCTTATTACAGGCAGGCAAATCCGGATCTGCAGGGATTCACTGAAGCACAGCTGCTGAAGCATTTTGCTCTCCATGGTCTTGATGAAGGCAGAAGAGCCAGTGCGTACTTTGATGTGAAATACTATGCATCGCTAAATGGAATATCTACGTATCGTGGCGCATTTGAACATTATTTGGGATACGGAAGGTATTATGGAAAACAGTATGCTGATTATGACACTTTGGATAAAAGTGAAGCAGGAGTATATGGGACAGGTTCATCCAGACCCATCGTACTTTCGCTGGAGAAACCCGGCTTGTTTGATTTTAGCCTGAATATATTTAAGGTAGATAAGTCTTCCGGACTGTCTGTACCTTCAGGGGAAGGAGAACTTTCAGGGGCTGTGTTCAAGGTTTCTTATTATGGAGCAGACATTGATAAGGATTTCAGCAGTGAAGGGAAGAAACCAGAGAGAGAATGGTATCTGGAAACCAAACAGGGTGAGGATGGAGAGTATCATGCCTACCTGGATGAAGGATATCTGTCAGGAAAGTATAAGAGTTCTGAAATATTAAAGGATAGCAAAGGAAATGTGGTCATGCCTTTTGGTCACATTACTATAGAAGAGGTTGATGCTCCTAAAGGTTATAAAAAAACCGGAGTTATATATGAAGGTGCTGTTCAATCAGGAGAAGTGTGTCATATAAATATTGATGATAAACAGGAGTTTGATGGAAATATTACTGTTAAGGAGGAGAGTGTAAGAGGAGATATAAAGCTTACTAAACATGATTATACGGATGATGCTCCTATGGCCGGTGTTGATTTTGAGATAAAGAATAAGGCCACAGGAGAAATACTTATCATTACAACTGATGATGAGGGAATGGCAACTACTGAAGGTCTTTGGATGAAAGGTGCAGGTGATGAAAGCCCAGGAGTTCAGACGGATGAAACAGGGGCTCTTCCTTTTGGAAAATATCTGGTGACAGAACTCAGGTGTGATGCTAATAAGGGAAAGCAGCTGGAAGCTCCGATAGAGATAAGCGTTGAAGAAGAAAAGATATATGATGCATTTGATCCAAATGCTTCTGAAGAATATATCACAAATGTTCCAGCTCCGGAAATCGGAACCACAGCATATATTAAAGATTCTGAACTGAAAGAGATTCCTGCAGATGGAGAAGTAACACTAGTTGATAAGGTGGGTTATAAGTATCTAAGAGCAAATACAGATTATACGTTGGTTGGAAGGCTGATGATAAGAGACGAGGATGGTGGACGAGAGGAATATAAAATAAACGGAGAACCGGTTGTTGTTAAAAAAATGTTCCATACAGACTCAGATTATAAAAAGAGCAGATTTGAGAAGAGCGGCGAGGAAGAGGTTATTTTTGAAGGTATAAAAGTAGATGATCTTCCTGGAAAATCTTTAGTTGTATTTGAAACCCTGTATCTTGGAGAGAACATAGAGGAAGTAAAACAGTATGAGGAATATCCTGATGAAATCATCTTTCCTGTGGAACATGCAGATATAAATGATGAGGGACAGACGCTTCATGTTGCTGATATAGGTACCAGTGCGCATGCGAAAGATTCAGATTCTAAGAATATTGTTGTTGATGGAAAAGTAACAATTGTTGATACAGTTGAATATAAGAATCTTACTGTTGGGAAGAGCTATAAACTATTGGGAAAACTCTATAACAGACTTACAGGTGATGCTGTAACGGTAAAGGGTGAGGAGATAACAAGTGAGAAAACCTTTGTTCCGGAAACTAAGGATGGGACTGTTGATGTAGAGTTTATATTTGATCTGGAGGATGAAAAGGTCCCTAGAATGGTTGTGTTTGAAAAACTCTATAGTGCAGAAGGCAGGCTGCTGGCAGATCATAGCGATATATCAAATGACAAGCAGACGGTTGATATAGTTCCTAATGAGAAGACAACTGAAAATACGACAGAACTCACCACGGAGATTACGACCGAAACTACTACACAGATTACTACTGAAGCTACAACTGCGTCGGTAAGTGAAGAAAAAGCTCCTGAGGTTTCAGAAACTACTACAGAAGCGGAGCAGGTTGAAAAACCGGAGAAGACAGCACATAAAGCGAAAAAAGCAAGGGTTATGAGTTTTAGCAGTCCGAAGACTGGTGATGAAGCAAAACTGATGCTGGTTGTGGTTCTGATGTTTATTTCCTTATTTGTTGTCGGATATATTTTGTATAGAAGGGGGAAAGATAATAATGATGAGTAAAAAAATAGCACTTATATTATCCCTGGTTATATTATTATCAGTTGCAGGTCCTGGCTGCATAAAGTCCAGGGCTGCCCAGTCTGGAAAGGAAGTGGAATTATACTTTAATCTTGCAAGGGTCGAAAATGAAAACAATGTCATGCTGGCTCTTCCGGTAAGAATTCGAGATGATGGAGCTATGTTTGTTGGCGGACTGGATTTTTTTCTTGTATCAGATAACATTTATAAACCGCTGACTCAAAGCTGGATTGCTATGGAAGACTACATGAAAGGGAAAAAACTTACATATGAAGAATCTATAGTATTTAGAAATCTTGATAATAATAGTAGAAAGAAATATACCTCACCGGTTGATGCGAGAAATGAGTTGGTTAAGGTACTTGGATTTAAAGACTATAGCATCAGTGAGATGAGTGTAGGATTTAACGGAACCTATGGTTCGGGAATTTCTGAGGATAATAGAAATGTTGATAGCACATTTTTAAAAGATATCTGTTCCAGATCATTTTATGCGTATTTTATTAAACCGGCATTATCTACAGTAAAAAGAATAAATCTCTCAGCTCTTTATTTTGTTGCTAAATGTCATGATCAGGTTCTTTTGAAAAGTACGGATGCCTATATTACAACAGGTGAATATCTTCCGTACGATGCCGATATTGATATATCTACTCCCCTAAAAATAACCATCAAAGGAGGATATAAAGGAAAGACTGCTCTCAGGCTTATAGATACTTCTCAAAAAGGTTATATTTATGTAGATACTGACACTGTAAATAAGGTAACTAACAATGCGGGTGTAAAGGTTATCTCATATTTTGCAAATAATTCAGACATATATCCTGATCGATACAAGAGTGATATTATGTATGAAAGATTTCCGAAGAGCTATAGTATAGCAATAAATGATAGTACCGGAAATGGCGCGAAAGAAAATAAAGACCTGGTTGGTAAAAAGGTAGAAAATATAAACCCATTTAATGCAGCGAGTCTGAATGCTCCAACTGCACCGTACTATAATTTTAGTGGCTGGTATTATCAGGAAAATGGAAAGACTAAGGAAGCAAAGGGAACAATTCATGCTCTTATACCAGAGTCTATGCTGAACAAAAATGGTGAACTGGTTATTTCTTCAAAGTATGAGCCTAAAAGCTATAGCGTGGTTTATAAACTGACAAAAGAACTGGTAGCAAATGAGAATTTTAAAATTCCGAACAAAACAGTATGGAAAATAGGCAGTGATATTACTCCTCCAAAGCTTTCGGCAAAATACTATGAATTTAAGGGGTGGTATAAAGAACCATCATTTAAAACCAAGGTTGACAAGATTACAAAAGCAGTGATTAAAGAGGATTCTACAGGAATAAATCTATATGCAGATTTCGAACCTCAGGTTTTTAAGGTGCATATAAATTCAAATATTCCAGAGTTAGTTTTGAAAAATAATGAGTATGAATACAGTATAGAATCCTCAAGAATTCTTCCTGTCAGATATATCATCGAATCAGACCAAAAACATGAAAGTCTTAAACCAAATAATTTGAGCCGGGCTTATAATTTTCTTGGATACTATATCGGAGAAGATTTGGTTACTTCAGTAGGCGGTGTTAATGGGATGGGTATCGAAAATGTTGAGGCGAGATTTGAACCCGCAACATATACGCTTAAACTGGATGCCAATGGTGGAACCACCAGCATAGAAAAAATTGATGTAACATTTGATAAGCAGATAGAGGAATTACCAGTTCCAGAACGGGCAGGTTATACATTTCTCGGATGGTTTATAAATGATCAGGAAATAAAAGGTGGTGCTCCGTCCGAATTTTTAAAGAATGTGGTTGCAGTAGCGAAATGGGAAAAAATACCTGAACCAGAAGAAAAGAAGATTGGAAAAGTAAGTGGAACAGA
>CACZOE010000124.1 GCA_902782695.1 uncultured Lachnospiraceae bacterium
GGTGTCCCATTCTTATGTTTGCGCCCTAAAGGTGCATTTTCAACTATTTATTTGGCATCGCCTTTGCTTCCTTCAAGGAAGTTATATACGAGTGCAGCAAGTGTTCCACCAATGAGTGGAGCAACTATAAATACCCATACTACAGAGATAGGTGCTGTATTTCCATCGATTGCAGCGATGATTGCAGGGCCAAGACTTCTTGCAGGATTTACGCTGGTTCCGGTAAGTCCGATTCCGATGATGTGAATTGCTACAAGAGTAAGTCCGATGATAAGTCCTCCGAAAGAACCATGGTTCTGATTCTTAGATGTAACACCAAGGATAAGGATTACAAAGAGGAATGTAAGTACGATTTCAACCAGGAGTCCGGCACCGACACTGTCATGTACTCCGCCGAGTCCGTTAGTTCCGAGACCACCGGTCTTATCCTCAACACCGCCCATTTTGAATATTCCATCCAGCAGTGCTGAACCTGCGAGAGCTCCAAGTATCTGTGCTACTATGTAACCACAGAAGTCAGTAACTGTCATTCCACCACTGATCAGAACTCCAAGTGAAACAGCTGGATTTACATGTCCACCGGAAATGTTTCCTACACCATAGGCAAGGGCTACGATAGCAAGACCAAATGCAAATGCTGTAAGGATATAACCACTTCCATACTCGGCATCACAGCCAACAAGCATTGCGGTTCCGCAGCCTATGAATACAAGGGTAAAAGTTCCGATGAATTCAGCGATATACTTTTTTAAACCTTCCATTTTTCTACCTCCGTATATTAGATATTATGTCTTATTTCACAGTAACATAGTAGGTGTTTACATGGTCACTTCTTGTATTATACTGTGAAAAATAACAACTATGTGTACATTTTACAAAAAAGGCGATGTTATGTCAACAAAACTTGTCCTTCCCTTCAATTGACTTTACCAGATATGAATGATAAACTAATAAATTGGTATAATGTTTGCGATTCGGTAGAATCTGCAGATAATAAAGTATTAAAAAAGGGGGATAATCTACATGATTCAGTGTCCCGGTTGTGGAGGAGCATTAAAATTTGATATTCAGACACAGCTTATGATTTGCGATTCATGTTCCACCACCTACGATCCCAAAAACATTAGTTCCGGTGGCTCGGCTGAAGAAGAGACAGAATATAATGTCACTATCTTCAGATGTCCGAACTGTGGTGGTGAGATTGCATCAACAGATGAAACGGCAGCTGCCTTCTGCAGCTATTGTGGTTCATCTACAATTCTTGAAAGCAGAATTTCTAAAGAGAAAAAGCCTCAGCTTATTATTCCATTTAAGAAAACTAAGAGAGACTGTACAAATGCCTTTGAAAGATTTATCAAAAAGGCTGTTTTTGCGCCGTCTTCCTACAGACAGGCTGGAAAGGCAGAGTCATTTAGAGGAATTTATATGCCTTACTGGCTTTATGATATGTCACAGAGGGGAGATATCAATGTAGCTACATCTACCTCTCATCGAAGTGGTGACTACATCATCACTGATCATTACATGATGAAGGGAAAGCTTGATAATTATTATAATGGTGTTTCGTATGATGCATCATCATCTTTTGCGGATGATATAAGCAGTGACATAGCGCCATTCAATGTTAAGGATATAGTTCCTTTTAATCAGGCTTATCTGTCAGGTTTTTATGCAGATATAGCAGATGTTGATGTACAGACTTATAAGGATACTGCTATAGATCTGGCCAGGGAAAGTACCTACAATTACCTGCGTAAAAAGAGCCCTATGGCAGCGTCATCCTTTGATACACCTAAGGAAAAAATTAAAAGCTCCATAATTACAAATGTAAATGTAACCCGTTCGGCTATGTTTCCTGTATGGTTTATGTCCTACAGAAATAAAGACAGGGTTGCGTATGCAACTGTAAACGGACAGAGTGGAAAAGTATCTGCTGATATACCTATGAGTATACCAAAGTATTTCATTTGTGCTGCAATTATAGCGGCAGCGCTTTTCACCGTTTTCCAGATGTTTTTCACTATTACTCCAAACCTTCTGGCCCTTATTGTTTCTATTTTCGGTCTTATCAGTGTGCTGTCTTATGGTTCAGAAATGAAAAAGATAGTTGCTAAAGAGAATTATGAAGATGATCTGGGTATGCAGGCAAAGGAAGCGCTGATTGAAGAAAAGAAGAAACAGCGTGTGCAGGCGCAGGCCGGAGCATTATTTGATGATGGTGGAGTTGGAAATGGCGGGGCATATGTTCTTACAAAGAATGATATAAACCGTGCTAAGAAAGAAAAGTCAAAGCAGAAGAAGGCAGATCAGAAAAGTGGAAATCTGCTTGGTATAATTATATTTATTGTGTTTGTATTTATTATCGGTGGAAATATATTTGCCGAAATCCTTCAGAGCGTTTTCGATAATGCAGGCATAAGCAAGGCCAGTGGTCTTCTTGCTCTTATATTCCTGATCATTTCCATAGTCAGTGTGGTAAATGCATCAAAGAATATATCAAGAATGAAATCAAAAAGTGGTCTTCCGGCATCACTTTTCACTGCTATAAGTCTGTTTATTATCATGGTCATAGGTTTCTGGAATCCACCTAATGATGCCATTTATTATAGTGCTGTTGTAATCGCTGGTATCGGTATCATTATAAATATAATAGGAATCATCAGAAATTATAACCTGCTGGCCATGAGACCATTACCTCAGTTTGAGATGTATCAGGGAGGTGATGACCGTGGATAGAAGATATAAAGCAGTTAAAATAATTCCTGCGACTCTTATGATGGCTATGGCAGTTCTGTTCATTTTAGTCTGCCCGAAGTTTACGCTGGATACATTTGCAAAGGAAGATATCAGCGAAGTAAATGAGGATACCTCTTACTGGGTTCTCATTTCTGATAAAGCAGATCTTTATACAGATGAAGAGATACTTAAACTCGCCAATTCAATGAGACCGCTTACCAAGTATGGTAACGCAATGATACTTACAACAGATTCTCAGGAAGGCGAAACAAAAGAATATATAACTAATACATATGTGGATAGGTTTGGCGAAGAGCAGAACGGAGTTGTTTTCTTCGTCAATATGGAAACACCAGAGTTTTATCTGGCAGGAATGGGAGACTTCCCATACTGGCTCGAGCAGGGCTCCACACAGAATGTAATCCAGTCCGGTGGAAAGAAATATGAGTCAGATGGTTTATATGCCTGCTCAGATTACATTTTCACAGAGTACTACAAGCTGATAGATGAAAGTGGACAAACTTATCATTATGAGGTTTTAGGTGAAGATGAAGAACCGGATCCGGATTCTCCAGGACTTCAGGATAGTCATGATTCAGTAAAAGATTTATCTGATGTATCAAGTAAAAACGATGAGACCAAATATGAATCCCGTATTATTGATGAGGCTGACCTTTTAAGTGATGGAGAAGAGAGAAGTCTTCTGGAAGACATGGCTCCTGTAAACAAGTATGGACATGCAGTCTTCTATACCATAGATAGTGATAAGGGCACTACTCTGGATGAGGCTAGAAGAAAGTTCTTTGAACTTTATGGAACTGATTCCAGTGGCTCTATATTTATAATCGATATGGCTAACCGTCAGCTGTCAATATTCAGTGATGGTGAAGTATATGAAACCGTATCCGATTCAAAAGCGGCTACTATAGTGGATAATGTTTACCGCTATGCTTCTAAAAAAGAATATTATAACTGTGCCAGCGAAGCCTTCAGAGAGATTGGAACTTATATGGATGGCGGTCAGGTTGCAGCACCTATGAAACTGGCATCAAATATTCTTCTGGCTGTCATTATGGGACTTCTGATTTCTTACTGGATCGTAAGAGCATTCTCTATAGTTCCTAAGCCATCAGAAAAAGAACTTCTGGCTGCTATTCAGACACAACAGGTGTTACACAATTACACTAAGATATTTACGCATCAGACTAGAAGGTATGATCCGCCTAGTTCATCATCCTCCGGCGGCGGAGGAGGTGGAGGCGGTGGCGGAGGCGGCGGTGGCGGCGCCAGCCATGGTTTCTAAATATTTTTATAGAGAAGTATTATTTGGGGAAATAGCTATTCGTAATACTAAATAAAGAATAGGAGAATTCGGACAAATGCGTAAGACAAAGGTAATATGTACAATAGGACCTGCTTGTGATGATGAAGAAACATTAAGAAAACTTATAGAAGAGGGCATGGCTGTAGCCAGATTTAACTTTTCTCATGGAACTCATGAAGAACACAGAAAAAGATTTGATCTGGTAAAAAAAGTCAGAGCCGAACTCAGACAGCCGATTCCAATCATGCTGGATACAAAAGGACCTGAATACAGGATTAAAACCTTTGAAGGCGGCAAGATAGAATTAAAAGATGGAGATACATTTACATTTACTACTGACGAAATCATAGGTGATCAGACCAGGGTTTCTGTCAGCTATAAGAATCTGATTGATAACCTTGAGGTTGGAGACAGAATTCTTGTAAATAATGGTCTCGTAATA
>CACZOE010000125.1 GCA_902782695.1 uncultured Lachnospiraceae bacterium
TCTTCACAGAACAGAGCCATATGTATATGCACAGATGGTTGCAGGTAAGGATGCAGGTCGTCAGGGTGAGGCTAAGAACTCATGGCTTACAGGTACTGCTGCATGGAACTTCGTAGCTATCAGCCAGTACATCCTTGGTATTACACCTGACTGGGAAGGACTTAAGGTAGATCCTTCAATTCCATCAGCATGGGATGGCTTTAATGCTACTCGTCAGTTCCGTGGTGATACCTATGAGATAGAAGTTAAGAATCCTGACCATGTATGTAAGGGTGTTAAATCACTTACAATTGATGGTAAGGCTGTAGATGGAAATGTAATTCCATTTGTAGGAGACGGAGCTTCTCACAAGGTTGAGGTAGTTCTTGGATAATTAACCGAATAAATCAAGGTGTGTCAAAGTATCACTTTGGCACACCTTTTTTGTTTATAAACTAATCAGATTTTGTTTTGATTTTATTATGATACCGATTTTATTCTAAGAAAAATACTCCAAGAAAAAAAGTGTGCTACTTAATTTAGTGACACACTTCTAATTATTTACTCTTCAACACCGAGCTCCTTAAGAATCTTTATAAGGTCCTCTACAGTTTCTATATCGGCTGTTCTTTCCTGTGGCATCTCTATATTGAATTCTTCTTCAAGAGCCATAACCAGGTCATATAAGTCTAAGGAATCAACAGCAAGATCATCCTTAAAAGAAGTATCCATAGTAACATCCTGCGGCTGAATAGATAAATGCTCCATCATTATCTCAACCAGTTTGTCAAATATCATATCTAATTCCTCCTGTAGTAAAGATTCCATTTTTAACATATATTATATGTGCCAAAAACCAATTCCTTTGACACTATTATCTCTTACGATTAGTTACGATACAATATATATATATACTTGTCAATAATATTTTAGCTGCCTTATTTTTTTTCATAAACATTTAACAGATTTAGGATTAAGGCTGTAAGAAGTTGCACAATAAGTCTTACTTATTCACCTCTGAAAAACACTTTAATGAAGCTGCTATAACCTGATCCATATCGTAATATTTATACTCTCCCAGTCTTCCACCGAAAACTATCTGGCTGCAACTATCCGCCAGTTCTTTATACCTCTGATACAGCGTCTGATTCTTCTCATCATTTACAGGATAATAAGGTTCATCTCCTTCTTTCCATTCACTGCTGTATTCCCTGGAGATTATGGTTTTCGGGATGTTATTTCCCTCTTCATCCTTACCGAACTCAAACCATTTATGCTCAATGATCCTTGTCCACGGTGTCTCTTTATCCGTATAATTTACCACCGCATTTCCCTGGAAGTTTTCCTTATCAAGAGTCTCTGTCTCAAATCTTACAGAACGATACTGAAGATGTCCTAAACTAAAGTCAAAGTAAGCATCTATCGGACCGGTGTATATAACTGTGTCAGCAAGTGAATCATACTCCTGTTTGTTTGCAAGATAATCCACACCAAGTCTCACTTCTATTCCTTCCAGCATCTTCTCAACCATTCTGGTATATCCACCTACAGGAATACCCTGAAAAAGAGCATTGAAGTAATTATTGTCAAATGTAAGCCTGACTGGAAGCCTCTTGATTATAAAACTAGGCAGTTCAGTGCAAGGTCTGCCCCACTGTTTCTCAGTGTAACCCTTAATAAGTTTCTCGTAGATATCTTTTCCTACAAGCGAGATAGCCTGCTGTTCAAGGTTCTGAGCAGTAAATGTACTTATATCGAAACTATCCCTATCACCATCGGTTCCTTCTGCCAGAGCACCGTCATTCATAAATCCGAGAATAGCATCACGCCTGTCCTGCTCGATACGTTCGGCAGCTTCCTCAGGTGTCACAACGCCCCACATCTTATTGAATGTATACATATTGAAGGGAAGTGAGTAAAGTTCACCCTTATAATTTGCTACTGGAGAATTTGTATATCTGTTAAATACCGCAAAATTCTGGACATAATCCCAGACCTGTTTATTATTTGTGTGAAATATATGCGCTCCATACTTATGAACGTTTATACCCTCACATTTCTCGGTATAGGTATTCCCTGCTATATGATTTCTCTTTTCTATAACGAGAACAGATTTTCCTGCTTTCTTAGCACGTTCTGCAAAGACAGCCCCGAAAAGACCTGCTCCTACTATCAGATAATCGTACATATATAACCCCTCTATCACTATCTGCCTATTATCAAGCACCTAAATACTTCTTCTTATAATTATCTATACAATGCTTAATGATCTCAACAGCCTCACCAGCATCCTTCACATCATCCACTATAGTTTCCTTGCCCTCAAGATTCTTATATACAGTAAAGAAATGCTGTATTTCATCAAACACATGCTGAGGAAGATCCTTGATATCCTTATATACCTTGAAAGTCGGATCTCCATAAGGAACTGCTATGATTTTTTCATCACCCAATCCTCCGTCAAGCATCTTCATAACTCCGATAGGATATGTACGGACAAGTGTAAGTGGCTGAATATTCTCAGTACATAAAACCAGTACATCCAGTGGATCGTGGTCGTCACCCAGAGTTCTGGGAATAAAACCATAATTAGCAGGATAATGCGTTGCAGTATAAAGAACCCTGTCCAGCATAAGCATACCAGTTTCCTTATCCAGCTCATACTTCATGTTACTTCCACGGCTTATCTCTATTACAGAAACAAAATCCATAGGTGATATTCTTTCATCGCTGATATCATGCCATATATTCATACTATTAACGTCCTCCCCATCAAAATACACTATATGATTATGTGACAGCACACCACCAGTGCACTGTCACATTCATTTCAAGATTTATTTAATATAATTATTTCAGATAACTGAATTTATAACTGCAGCCACTTCATTTATATCCTCTTCTGTAAGATTTGTGCTACATGGAATATTCAGGATACACTCGCTATATTCCTTCGCCTTTTCTATCTTATAAGCTATCATATCTCTGTAAGGTTTCTGCTCATGAATCAGTCCCCAGATAAGTCTGGTCTGTACCTGCTTGGCATCCAGAGTATGAACCAGCTCATGCATGTCCATATTCTCTTTCTCAACCTTCAGTGAGTAGAACCATTTATTTGAATATGTTCCCTCTCTGAATGGCATAAGCTTTACATTTGGATTTGATTCAAACAGAGACTTATACAACTCATAGTTCTTGTTCTTTCTTTCTATAAAGTCTGCCAGATATTCCAGCTGAGCAACACCTATAGCAGCCTGCACATTTGTCATTCTGTAGTTATAACCAACTTCATTATGTATATAGAAATGTGGATCATCCTTACTCTGGGTAGAGAGATATGCTATGTGTGCCAGCTCATCCTGATCCTTTGCAACGACCATTCCACCACCACCAGTTGTGATGATCTTATTTCCATTAAAGGAATATGCACCGAAATCTCCGATAGTTCCAGCATATTTACCTGAGTATTTACCATCAGTATATCTGGTTCCAAGAGCTTCTGTAGCATCCTCCACAACCTTCAGGCTGTATCTCGCCGCTACATCCATTATGCTCTCCATATCAGCCATATTTCCAAATACATGAACCACTACAAGAGCTGGAACTCTCTTTCCTGTGGCTTTATGTATAAGTACAGAATCACGGAGCTCACACTCCTCACGGCAGAACTCCTCAAGTTTTACCGGATCCATGCAGAGTGAATCATCACAGTCCATAAAAACAGGCTCAGCGCCCATATACATAATAGGATTAACTGCTGCGATGAATGTAACAGTTGGAGCAATAACAAGGTCGCCTGGCTTTACTCCACATTCTATCAGAGACAGATGAAGTGCAGCTGTTCCACTCTGACAGGCAACAGCTCTCGGAGCCTCTATAAACTCCGCCAGCTTTTTCTCCATCTCAGTTATGTAGGCTCCACCGGTTGAAACCCAGCCCTGTCCTACTGCATCTGTAACATATTTAAGTTCATTTCCCTCAAAATTAGGTATCGATAGAGGTATCATAGTTAGTCACCTTCTTATATAAAATATTGATTTCTGAATAATTATACATTATAAATATCAACTTTATATCTATCCAGATTATTTCTAAGGAATTCGATAGTCTCTGCAATTCCCTCTTCAAATGTATATCTAGGAGCCCAGTTTGTCAGACTCTTAATCTTCTCATTTGAACCGAGAAGTCTGTTAACCTCGCTCTTCTCAGGGCGGAGTCTCTGCTCATCACATACTATCTTTGCTTCAGGATTGATCTGTCTGATCATCTCCTCAGCCAGCTGTCCGATGGATATCTCCTTCTGAGTAGCTATATTGATTTCCTGTCCTATGGTTTTGTCGGAACGATATATCTCAACAAAACCCATAGCAGTATCCTTAACATAGTTGAAATCTCTGGTTGGTGTAAGTGAACCCAGTTTTATCTCTGTCTTACCAGAGAGAAGCTGTGTAATGATTGTCGGAATGACAGCTCTTGCTGACTGTCTAGGTCCAAATGTGTTAAACGGACGAACTATCGTTACAGGAAGTTCAAATGAACGATAGAAGGATTCAGCTATTCTGTCTGCACCAATCTTTGTTGCGGAATAAGGAGACTGTCCCTGATAAGGATGCTTCTCATCGATAGGAACATACTGTGCAGTTCCATACACCTCAGATGTAGAGGTAACCAGAACTCTCTCAATATTTAAATCTCTGGCAGCCTGAAGCACATTCAGGGTACCCTTAATATTTGTATCTACGTAAGCATCAGGTGCATAATAGCTGTAAGGAATAGCTATCAGAGCAGCCAGATGGAAGATAGCATCCACTCCCTGCGCAGCCTGTCTTACTGCATTTGGATCTCTTACATCACCTGTAAATATCTCTATTCTGTCAAGCTTCTCCTTTGGAAATGTGTCAAGCCATCCCCATGTATTAAAGGAATTATAAAGTACAAATGCCTTAACATCATAACCTTCATCAAGTAATGTCTCAACCAGATGACTTCCTATAAATCCATCTGCACCTGTTACAAGTATTTTTTTCATGCTAATCTCCTCTCCTTTTATATATTCTCTGCCAGAAAGAAAAACTTCTCGGCATAGAATGATATCATATTAACTATTTACATTTGAATCCGAAGGATGATCAACCTCCGATTCATTCTTAACCTTATGAATAAAAAGGTTTATACATATCACATTATATATAACTAGTATGACCATGATTATCAGATAATAAACTGATACTCCCATCATACCTCCGCTCTGTACGGCACGACCAAATCCAATCAATGCCAGAAGCGATATAAATATCATACCATATAATAGAAATTTCTGCTTCCTCATTATTGTAAGCAGAACACTGGTATAACCTACATATGCAAGTGCTCCACCTGCCAGGACGATCACACAGAGTTCTTTTCTGTACGGTGTCACATCATCTCCAAATATAATAGTGAGCGCTTCCGGTCCGATAAGATAAGCTCCACCAAGACACACAACTGTAATCGCTGCAATCAGCAGGTACTGCCTGGCTGCACGATGATTCAGCGCTTTTATATTTCTGGAAGACCATTCCTCAGACAGTGCAACCATCTGTGGCTGATACAAAAAGTTGTTAAGCAGTTCTATAACAAATACAGCCATAGCTATATATCCAAAATACCCCTGAGTAGTTTCATCCATATATTTATCTATGGCATACTTAGGAGCATTAGTAACATAGAAGGTTGCAAACATAGATATAAAAAGAGCAAAGCACTGTTTTATCAGTGACTTAAGTCCATCCGTAGTAAAACTGATCTTCTTAAGATCAAAAATCTTCTTTGAAGTATATATAAGAATGATTTCAAAAACAAGGGTAGTAATTAACGCCGCCAGTGTTGAGATAACCAGATTCTTCGTTATCAAACTCACTACGACAAAAACAAGCATTGTCATTATCCATCTGATAATAAATATCTTTGAAGCTATGTCAAGTCTGCCCTCCTGCTGATACTTTCCCAGATATACATCTTCATAGGATTCAATACAATAGATAAGACAGATAAAAAGTACTACCAGGGCTTTTCCCATTTCATACTCACCCGTACCTACCTTTATTCCAAAATTGATAAGTGCAGCAACAAGCATCATGGCAACTGACAGGATTCTAAGAGAATAATAAGTCTCAAAGCTGTACTTTCTCTTTGCATCTGTAACCTGATAATTTCTAACACCAAATTTACCGATATTCATAAGCAGGTTTCCAACGGCAAATGCTATGTTAAGAATACCGGAGCTTGCTGTTCCAATCAGCCTGGTGATAACCATCATCATTACTATGGATTCAGATGCATTTACACCACCGGCGATAAGATTCCAGATAAAATTTTCCCTGTCAATATTTAATTCTTTCCCTCTTAGTAACTTTGTCAGCATATATTATATCTGTCATCAGAGTAAACCATTACTGGTTATTTCTCCTGACTCTTCCTGTATCATTATTATCAAAATTGATTCTTTCTTTTTCAATGACCATAGGTTTATCATTCATTCTCGTGAGTATCTCACCTACATACTCTCCGACAATACCGATAAACATCAGCTGAACAGCTCCAAGGAAGAACATTCCTATAACAAGTGTTGCAGTTCCGATATCATAGCTGTCCCAGAATACCAGCTTCATAATGAGATAATAAAGAGCAATGATAAAGCTGATAAATGCTACTCCCGCTCCTATAAAGGTTGCCATTCTAAGTGGAAGTTTGGATGTATTTACCATATCATTAAGAGCTATATTCATATATCTGAATAGATTATAGCTGGAATGTCCCGACTTACGTGTAGGCTGATGATATCTGACAAATTCTATAGGATAACCAAATTCAGATATCATATTTCTGAAGTTCGGTGTAGGTCCTGCATATTTTCTGAGCAGATCCATAACCTCTCTGTCATAGAGACCAAAGCCGGTTACATTTTCATACTGCTCATTAGAAGCGATAGACTTGATTATCTTATAATAGAGACAGCGGATAGCATACATGGCTTTGCTTTCATCGCTTCCTTCCTTCTGTCCCCAGACTATTTTGTTGCCCTGTTCCCATTTATGTACAAACTCCGGGATAAGTTCAGGCGGATCCTGAAAATCACAGGCAAAGCAGATAGAAACATCTCCTGAAGTCTGGAAGAAACCATAGCTTCCTGAACGGGATGGACCGAAATTTCTGATATTAAATATAACCTTTACCCTTTTATCCTTGGCTGCAATTTCTCTCAGGATATTCGGCGTATTGTCAGTAGAAGCATTATCTATAAGTACATATTCATAATCATACTCCGGAAGTTCCTTCATAACCTCCGTAACTTTCTCATAAAGTTCGCGAACATTACCCTCTTCATTGTAACAAGGGGTAAACAGACTTATCATCTTTTTCATTTATTTCTTTCCCTGCTTTCGATTTGTTATATCCCTGAGTGGTTTAGTTATCTTCCAGGATTTGGAATTTATTATTTCTTTTCTTTCCTTTTCGGATTTTGCAAGTTTATCTTCAAGCTTTTCGACCCTTCTGGTCAGTTCCGTATTCTCCATATTCAGGGTATGTGTTTTGGTCTCGTAGTCGAATCTGGACAGATATCTACCATTTAGTACCCTGTTTAAGGTCTGAATCAGATCAAAAATATCATATTTAGCTATTGATTCAAATCTGTCAGTATCGGAGAAATTCTCTGTATATTTCTCTATATAGTCAAAGATGAGGTTCCTGTCCATTTGAACTTCATCTTCAGTATATTCTATCTTCTGAGACTTCAGATAATCGATAAAACAAACTGAAGGTCCGAATAAAAATACACTGTCCACATGACTGTCCGGAAGTATGTTAAAATGTGCATCCACATAGTATACATTAAGATGCCTCATTTCGTCTATCATATATTGCGGAAGCAGGTAACTATTAAGGGACCTTCTCAGCACTGTAACCTTCGTACCTGGTCTCGAGAACAGAGCCAGATGAGAAAGAGTGCCTTCTGAACAGACCACTTCCTCTGCACCTTTCATATAAGCTATCTGTTCCTCAACAGAGTGCTGCTCCGGAGATATTATATCATATCCTCGTTTGCTGAAGAAGTCCTCAAAATACTCTTCATTAATACCATCATTTGCTCCATCATATCTGACAAAGCTTCTTCTTGTAAGATACAGCTTTTTACTATCCTTCGCCTCAACAGCCGACATCATTTTATCATAGATAAGATTAAACTTTTCATGATAATTACTAAAAAGAATAAATGCCTGATCAGGAATTATCACCTTTCTGAACTGCGTAGGTTTTTCTATAACCAGTATGCGGCTCATATCTATGCCAAGAAGTCTGAAAAATGTATCAGAAAACTCCTTTGATTCCGGAAGTATCACAAAGGCTATCTTCAGCTCAGGACTATGTCCTTCTACCACATACCAGAGTCTGGACATAGTTTCAATCAGCATATGACCAAAACGTCTTTTAGTTGGAAATATAACTCCACCAAAGATTACATCCTCATCTATTTTTTCCACCTCTGAAGAAGGCACTTTATAGGAGGACAGCACAGTCATATTTGTCTGTTTGTCAAACTTCCTCTTAAGTCCTGCCACAAAATTAAAGTCCTTGTCAGTTACGCCACCTTCAAATATAGCATCTCTGCTCTCTATAGCCATCTCTCTAAGTGGAAGAATGATACCATCCGAAAGTTCCTTCACCTCCAGATTTCCCTCTATACGACTATTTATAGCAGCCTTTTCTGCATATCTGAAGCCGCAGTCTGAATAAAGAAATGCCTTGCTCAGAAGCGAGCTGAAAAGCTCTGCTCTTTCGTCACATTTTTTTGCTGCCTCCTCAAGGGTCTCCTCAGAAAGAATACTCTTTTTTATGGAGAATACCTGAATACCAGTTATATAGTTTTCCTCGTCACTCATTTCACCACAGACTTCACCATCTGAGGAAAGCTTCGTCCATCCGGTTTTGTTAAGGTAAACTCTGTAATAGATAGAGGTATCTTCCTCCATTATTTTGATGCTTATATAGTATCCTGTCTTATCCTCAAAACGGAAGGTTTTTCCGTCACGAACATAGAGCTCATCACTGATGAGAGACTCATCATTTTCGTTCTCTGCTATTCGGCTTACCAGCCCACGAACATCGTCAGTGATCTCATCCTCCCTGATGCTTCCCATGAAATATCTGACATCCAGATCAGGAGACGCGAAATTAAAAGCCATGAGACTTTTACTTTCACATACCACGGCATCATATTCATTTCTGAAAGCTGTCCAGCCTATTTCTTTAAATCTGTATCTGCAGGTTATCATAACACCCTCCGTTAGGACACGATTACTACTTATATAATAATTTATTCTTGTAAAGTTTAGAATTCTTCATCAGTTCGATGTTCAGATATTCATTTCCATACTCTTCCACAAGAGTAGGTGTATCCGAGTAAAGATTTACTCCCAGACCAAGTCTGTCGCCCTCTATCTCAACTCCCATAGCTGCCAGGGTTGTCGGATAGAGATCGAGGGTAGTATACTGTCTTCCCTCTCCTGTATAGGACACTCCCGGAGCCGGATTGATTATGGCTGTATAGGTTCTTCTGTCATAGCCATTCAGGCCTTCCCTTTCAGCATACATTGAATCCGGTGTCAGATGGTCCCCGCAAAGAACTATAGTTGTATTTTCATAAAAGTCCTGCTGTTTAATCCAGTCTATAAACTCAGCTACCTGTCTGCTGGTACAAGCTATACAGTTACTGTACTGATCAGGATAAGTATCTTCACAGAGTTCACACTTATACCCACCCGTAGCATGAGTATCTACAGTAAGCAGTGTAAGATTAAAAGGGGATTCCATGGCAGAAAACTTCATGAGATCTTCCTTTGCAAATTCGAATAGCTTCTTATCCTCGAAGCCCCACCAGACTTTATAATCCTCAGCCAGACGTCCCTTTTCTCTGACACTGTCATAA
The DNA here is from genome assembly GCA_902782695.1 of uncultured Lachnospiraceae bacterium. GTDB lineage: Bacteria > Bacillota > Clostridia > Lachnospirales > Lachnospiraceae > Eubacterium_Q. The sequence continues at coordinate 9,947 of CACZOE010000125.1, forward strand.
TCTTCTATTCTATAATCGCCATGGCCTCTGAAATATGACGACCTTCCGGCAAATGTACCCTTTGAACCGATAAGAAATTCCTGATTATAGCCCTCTTCATTAAGTATATCACCTATGGTCCAGACACCAGGCAGATAGTTATTCTCAGAATCCCAGTTTCCATTAAGGGTATCACCATCAACCAGATTTTCATTGATAGGAACTCCTGCAGTCTGAGCAGCCAGGGCACCCATTGTATAGGTAGCCCCCATTACATGATAGGCACCATTTAACCTGGTTCCATCAGAGAAGCAGTTATTCTCAAGAGCTATCTCGGACAGCTCAGGTATGTAATTTGCTGCAGCCCCGCCGCCACACTCTGCATCTGCAAAGGAGGTTTCTATGGACTCAAGAAATATATATATCAGATTTCTTTTTTTCTCAGGAAAAGTAACCGAAACATCCCGTCCATCCACATATCTGTCCTCATAAAGAGTAGTACTCTCATGAGTATATTTATAATACTCCATTACTCCGTAGTGTACGAAGAATCTATGAACAGAGGCAAATATAAGCACAACACTTATCATATAAAGCAGCGGTGTAAAGCCGGGATGAAGGCCTTTTCTTTTAAATATGATAAAAAGAATTATCACAGCTAGTATAACTGTCACCAGAATGATAACACCTTTTACAATCGTCCCTGTATAGGATGAAATATCTGTTCCGTCCAGCGGAGTATGCAGATGATAAAGCAGCTGGCCGATAGGTGTCGAACCAAAGTTTTTCTCAAAGAAGCTGACCACATAGGTAAGAACTGTTCCTAATGCAAGAAGAATTTCAGCAATTATGAGAGGAATGATATATCTTTTTTTAATGCGACTTTTTTTTGACTGTTCTTCCTTTGCTGAAGATTTCTCCCTCAGCATAATTATCTGAATACATCCGACTGCGCCAAATATAATAATAAGTACGATATATGAAACTTTTCCCAGCAGGAAATTATAGTGATTTATCTTTTCGGAAAAGGATTTACTGAGATATATTCTTGGATTATCCTTTTTTGAACTGCAGACGATTCCCTCATCTTTAAACTTTTTCTTCAGTCCCTTGGTTTTTTCAACATATGATTCAAGCTCTTTACCCTGGACTGTAAAAACAATGTGTTCTCCAAATGCCACTTCCAGACGACTGACAGTAAAATCAGTCTTCAGATTGAAGGGATCCAGTCTCAGCTTATAGCTGTTAAAATCTATACCACTGATGCCAAAGGTCACTACATCATCTGCAAACACTTCAGTAAGCACACTGTTAGTAGAAAACTTCTCACCATCCGGTGAATAAAAAAGCTGGGCGATATTTCTTGTATCCGCATGGCTCTCACCAAAATACACATTTAACCTCAGAGTATCCTGGGTGCGGCTGATAAAAATAGTGGCGGTGCATATAAGCGCCACTATTAGTATATCTATAACAGAAAAAAATATCACCCTTTTCATTTTCACTATTTGTCACCTTTGTATATAATTATCCTTCTAACTCATTTAAAAGAGCTTCGAGAAGTACATCATTATCCTCTGTATTTCTGATTGCCAGACGAAGATAGCTTCTACCTTCGGTTTTACTGGTCAGTTCTTTAATAAGAATATTATACTTTATCAGAAGGTCCTTAGTAAGTTCCTTTGGAGAAATATCTCCACTCAGCTCAACCATTACATAGTTTGCCTGGGAAGGAATCACTCTTATACCTTTTATCTCAGAAAGCTTCTGCTGGAATCTGTCTCTTTCAGCTCTCAATTTGATCAGTGCCTTCTCATAATCCTTCTTATACTTCTCCTCTATCTGCATATAGAACTCACCGAAGGAATTGATGTTCCAGATGGATACATCCTTTTTCAGCAGCTCAATCATGTCAGTATCACCTGATGCAAGCACTCCAAGTCTGATTCCCGGCACTCCGTAGGATTTTGATATACTCTTCATTACATAGAGATCAGGGTTCGAATCAAGAATATCCTGATCTATTATAGTGCTATCTTCCTCGTCTGAAAAATCTACGAAGGATTCATCTATAACCAGTTTTATGTGGCTGTTCTTTGCCCACCCGATAAGCTGTAGAAGTTCCTTCTTAGGTATGTAATTACCACTTGGATTATCTGGATTTACTATAACCAGATTATCTACCTTGTTTTCACTAAAAAATGCCATAACATCATCTACTGCATATTTATAATCCGGATTTTCAGGAACAAATGCAACAGAGTTTTCTTTATCATAACGGTTTGGATATTCCTCAAAAGTAGGTCTGATAAATCCCACTTTACCATCCAGATGTTCCATAAGACTTTTGATCAGCTCAGCAGCACCGTTTCCTACCAGTATATTTTCCTGTAAAACACCGAAATTTTTAGAAGCAAGAAGACTGTTTACACGCATACCACTTGGATACTCAGTAATCAGTGTGTCAAAGCTTGCTTTCATTTCATCCTTCATTTTCTGTGGAGGGAAATATGGATTTACCAGATAACAGAAATCCAGCATCTTAGGATAACGCCAGTATCCACCATATCTTGCCTGTATTCTCTTTACACGTTCAGAATCATCTGCTGCAAAAAGTGATTCAGCTATATCAAGATCCTGAAGGTCATCTATCTCATACCATCTCTGTCCATTAAGCCTTTTTGCCTTTATGACAGATTTTTCTATCAGAGTTATAACTCTGAGAACCTGCTCATAATATTCATTTTCACCAAGCACCACCTGATAAGCATCAAGAAAAGGAACATAATGATGTTCTGAGAAATCCTTACTGAATTTATACAAGTTTACTGTTTTATATAAGCCTACGGTATCGTTGAAATTAAAATTCTTTCCAAGTACACAGTCAATTATATCATCATCATCATCATTTAGTCTGAGGCAGGTTCCATCCATCCATGGCTCATACTTATCAACAAGAGCCAGTGTATCTCTCGGATCATTTATAAGTGTTTCCAGAACTGAATCTTCAAATATGATATCTGATTCAAAAAGAACTGTATCATCCTTAACCAGCCAGTCCTTCGCAAGAGCAAGCGAATAGATATTATTGGTCTTGTCATATATAGGATTATTTACAAATACAATAGGTGTACTGATATCAAGTGTTTCTATATAGTCGATCAGCTTCTGACCTTCATATCCAACAACTATAACTATTCGTGACAGGTGCTGTTTATCAATCTGATGAAGCATACGATCGATTAGTGTCACTCCATTTACCTTTACCATGCATTTTGTATTATTCTGGGTGAGATTCTTAAGTCTCTTACCCATTCCTGCTGCGAGTATTATTGCCTGCATTTTTTTCTACGCTTCCTTTTCACTTATTTTTTCTTATAACTTATATTGTTCTACCAGATATTTAGAATAACGTCCAGCCATCAGATGCCAGTTGTAAAGGCTCTCGCCCATTACTGCTCCACAGGCCTCCCGATAAAGAGCCCATACATACCAGTAATATGAAAGGATTGCCGTGTATGAGAGATAGTGAAACATTTCTGAATCTGTTATTTTCTCTCCACAATACTCCCGGATAAATCTTTCTGCATCCGGAACCTCCCACATAGAATCCATTATATAGGTTCCTACATCACAGCCGGGATCTGCATTTCCAGCATATTCCCAATCAATGAGGATAGTCTGCTTATCAGTTATCATCCAGTTGGGAGCGTAGGTATCACAGTGGCAGAAACACATTGATATACCATCGCCCTGGCATTTATTATAACATTTCTCAACTCTTTCCTTCAGTTCCCTGAAGCCTTTATCTTCTATACCACCTTTTTCAGTTCTGAGAATCTCCTCAATCTTGCATGCTTCATCCCATGGAAGGAATGACCAGTCAACAGAGAGCTGCTTTTCATGAAGAGCTCTTAGTACGGAGATGACCTTTTTTGAATCCTCAAAATCTGAATAATCCGGGGGTCTTATACCTTCTACAAAACTAGAAAGCTTCCAGCCACTCTTTTCATCCATGAAAATGTATGTCGGATCAACGCCTATGGATTTAGCCAGCTCCAAGGCCTTCTTTTCATGTGATCGGGATATGATTGCTTCCGTTCCCTCACCCGGATGGCGATACACATATTTCTTTCCTTTTACCTCGAAAACAAAGGATGTATTGGTGAGCCCCTCTTTTATAGCAGTGAAATTTAGTATATCACTTTCTTCACATTTAAGAACTCCCGCTATACTGCCCAGTATCTTGCTATGGGTATGATTTATATAATCCTCATCAAATTTCCTGAGTTCATCCAGAGAATCAAATTCAAATATCGCTCCCTCAGGATAAACCTTTATCTCCATAGGTGGAAGAGCCTTAATATTATCAGCTAAAACATCTTCCCAAAGCACATCATCATATTTTCCGACATTATGGTCATCACAGAGTATGCCCAGCATAGCATCCGAAAATTCACGATTCCAGTATACATGTCCCAGCATGATATCGCCTTCATCACCGCTCTTTTCGACTTTTGCTATATTTCCTTTACTATCCGGAATCATATACCATTCATTTGTTTTTTTAGTCACATGTTCAGCCGAATAGTAGGATCTGTAAACATATTCGTCAAAAGGATTCTCTGAGAAATAATTATCAGAGGAGCATATATAGCTGTTTCTTATATAATCCTTTGCCAGATAAATGGTATGCGTATTATTCTTGGTATTGTACTCTGGATTGATAATTATTTTTATTCCATCGTATTTTTCCTCAAGATAGAAAAATGCTTCTTTCTTATAACCCAGAACCAGAACTATCTCCTTTATGCCGGCAGCATGCAGCTGTTCTATCTGCCGTTCTATAAGTATCTCATTTCTAACCTTCAAAAGACCCTTTGGCTTTTCAAGGCTAAGGGGAACAAATCTGGTAGACATGCCTGCTGCCATAATTATCGCATTATCCACCTTGTAGGGCTGAAGTGCCGCAGTTCCACTATCCGTTATCCCATTCTCATCTATATACCCTTTATCAGTAAATGAATTAAAGGTTTTTGATATATATCCGATTGAAAGACCGGATATATCTCTCAGACTTCGGTAACTCTTTATTCCGTTTTTCTTAATGGTATACAGAAGTTTGAATTCGTTTTCAGTCATGGCATCCGTCCTCTATTATTTAAGGTGACAACTCACGAATACCGTGAACTGTCACCTTGTATAGCCTTTTAAATTATCTATTAAACGATTTCTATCTCGTCACGATCTCTAAGCATATATTTTTTGAGTGGAGTAAGACTTGCCAGCCAGTATAGAAGTCCACCAGCTACTGCTGTATATCCACTTCCTGTAAGGATAAGGAATATAGGACTCTTTATTTCGGCTGTAAGCGGATTGTATACAAAAAGGATATTTGTAACAAATGCAATAACCATGCATCCAAGTCCAACCAGATTGAAACCATTTGTGAAATCATATGCTTTATGATCATCTATGTTATAGAGAGACTTCAGACTTATCTTACGTTTCTTAACTATCAGATAATCTACCACAGTCATACCTATAATAGGTCCCTGAATCTGTGCAGCCATGGATATAAATGAACCGAAGTTGTCCATTACCCATCCCCATACAGTCAGAATACTGACATAGAACATTGATAGTATTACCAGCAGTTTATAGCTGATCTTCGGAAGTCCACTCTTCACAATCATACAGTTTACGTATGAACCTGTACCCTGTGTTCCTATATTTGCAAATGCAACCATCAGAAGACTGAGCAGTGAGAAACCAGGTCCTGCAAGTGTTGCAAGCATAACCGTTGGATCACTCTCATAGTATCCTGATTTTACAAACATAGCAATGGCCATAACACCGCCTGCAGCAACGAAGAATGGTGCAACTACACCATAGGCAAGAGATGTTGCCCAGTATCCGCTTCTCTCACTCTTTGCAAGACGAGGCATAACCAGCGCCTGGGTCGACCAGGAGAATGCAAAGGCCACATTTCCTTCAGCGCTCAGCATGAAACGTCCAAGAGCTGAATTATAAAGGCTTGTATCCGGCTTAACCTTCAACATTTCTGAAACAGGGACTGCAGTAAAACAGATGATTACTACTACTGCACCAACTATCAGAAGTGCGGTTACAAGAAAACGGTTGACCCATTTAATAACGTCAGGTCCACCGAGGGCTATTATCGTACCAAGGATAACGCATAGAACACCAAGTATCGGTTTCCATATATCCGGATTCAGTGTCAGTCCAAATGCTTTTAACAGGTTAATCATAGAACTTGCGAAAAGCTGCGAATCTACGGCATACCAGCCGAAATTCGCCATACTGATAACCGTAGCAAAAATGGCTACACCCTTTTTTCCAAGAACTGATCTGAGCCAGATCCATAGGTCTATACCATATCTGACTGCAAAAAGTACAGGAATACACTCTATCAATATCCAGACTATGTTAAAACAGAATATGTTGATAAGCATCTGTCTGAAGGATAGATACTGTGCAACATAGGCTCCCTGTGTATAACACCAGGTTGCTATAGAAAATCCACTTGTAGCGAGAAACAGATCCCAGAAGCTATACTGACGCTCCTTCGCCATCATAGGCACTGTACCTGTTACGGTTTCCTGACGGATATACTCCGCATGACTCATACTTGCCATTAGCTAATCACCCCCGTCATACAAAGCACTATCAGAATAAGACATATAAAAATTAATGCCACTATTCCAATTACATCAGTTTTATTAAACTGTTTCGGAAATTTGTAATCCGGAGCCCCCATTTCCTTCAGGCGGACATCAGTTTCCTCATAAATAAGTTCTTCAATACTTTTTTCCATAATTCATTCCTTTCAAAAATAACACTTTTAAAGGTAATGTTCACAACTTAGTATTTTATTCTCATTATTGAACAACGTCAAGACAAATAATATAAAAGAGTGTCGCTTAAGACACTCTCCGCGCGAGGCGCGTGCTGCCAAAGGAAGCTAGCAACTCACATTTAACATCTGAGCTTTTCCATGCAGCTTAAGGGGTATGGAGTCTGCCGGAACGAATATACAGTCTCCCTTAAAGAAGTTAAGAACAAAGTCTTCTCCGGTCATTACTCCACAGCCTTCAGTTATCAGAAGTGCATGAAAGCTGTTACTCTCTGTTTGAAAATCTGTAAGCTCTCTATGAATTTCAGTGTTCAGAAGCAGTCTTTCCACTTGAAAATATTTACATCTCGTAAGTAGTTCACTTGCGCATCCATTCTTATACTTCAACACACGCATTGGCTGTCTTGGGGTAGAGGAGGATTTAAGGTTTGCTACCTTCATAGCTTCATCTATATGAAGTTCTCTCTCCTTCCCATCCTTACCAACTCTCTTATAATCATAAAGCCTGTAGGTTATATTACTATTCTCCTGTATCTCTGCTACAAGTGCTCCGGCACCAATAGCATGCACCGTACCGGCCTCAATAAAGAATAGGTCATTCCTATGTACCGGAACGTGATTCAGATAACGTTCTATATACCCTTCCTTAACAGCCTTTCTGACAACCTCTTCGCTTACA
>CACZOE010000126.1 GCA_902782695.1 uncultured Lachnospiraceae bacterium
CCACCGGTGGCTCTGCCACCTTTCAGGCCGGCTTCGGCACGAAGAATCCACCGGATTCTTCTCGAACTTCTTAGAAGTTCGACCTCGCTGTTCGAGTCCCTGACTACAAAAAAGAACAAAAAAATAAGCTCCTGACGGGACTCGAACCCGTGACCTACTGATTACGAATCAGTTGCGCTACCAACTACGCCACAGAAGCTTATAAGTATTGTTGCCTGAATCTATACAACTTCTCCATTATAGTATATAGCACACCCTAATTGCAAGACAGTTTTTAATGGATTTATAAAGAACATAAGTAAAAGGATAACAACTATGGAATACAATTTCTTCGCAACTATATCCAGAATGAAATATATCAACAGGTGGGCTCTCATGCGAAACTCAAGAGACGAAAATCTCAGCGAGCATTCCCTGGAGGTAGCCATGATTGGACACGCACTCTGTGTGATAGGAAATGTACGCTACGGCAAAGAATTAAACGCTGACAGAGCTGCTCTCATCGGACTTTATCACGACTCTTCAGAAATAATAACCGGAGACATGCCTACCCCGGTTAAGTATTATAATCCTGATATCAGAGATGCCTACAAGCAGGTAGAAACCATTGCAGAATACAAGCTTTTAGAAAAACTTCCATCAGACCTGCAGCCTGCTTTTATGGAGATATACAAAACTGATAATTCTGCCGATGACAGGTATATGAGAAAACTGGTAAAAGCTGCCGACAAGCTCTCCGCATATATCAAATGTATCGAAGAAGAAAAAGCCGGAAACACAGAGTTTTCAACTGCCAAAAAAACTATAGAAAAGTCACTTAACAAACTTCGTGAAGAGCTTCCGGAGGTAAAAGATTTTATCGAAGAATTCCTTCCGGCCTATGGCAAAACACTGGACGAACTCAGTTAATAATAACAAACGTAAAAGGGCACCCAACTGATTTGGGTGCCCTTTAATTATGTCTATATACTTATGATTTTTTGAACTTTGCTTTTTTTGGAAGTCCGGACTTTTTCAGAAGCTTCTTATATGCCTTAAGTTTTTTCTTCGGACACTTAAATGTTGCCCCCTTCTTAATGGTCTTGAAAGCTCCCTTTCCAACCTTCCTTAGCTTTTTTGTTTTAATTATAACAGTCTTCAGCTTTGTGCATCCTTTAAATGCATTCGCTGCTATCTTTGTTACATTCTTACCAATAACAACCTTGGTTATGTCTTTATTATTCTTTGAAAAATCTGAACTGATTGTCGTTACGTTAAATGTAACATTATTTATAGTAATCGTATCCGGAACTGTTACCGTATCTGCTCCACTATTATATGGCGCTATATACTCTACTGTTCCACCAGATGCCTTACCAGCCTTAGTATTAACAGCAGTGATCTTGTATTTACCACCTGTAGTGATATCTGCAACATTTTCATTCTTTTTGATATCGTTTCCAGTAGCCTTCTCGGAAACTATATACTTTTTGCCACTTTCATCAGTAAGTGTTTTTCCATCCTCTGAAAGAGTTCCTATACCATCAACCTTTTCTCCAGGTTTTATTTCCTTAGCTGCAGGAGTCGGAGTAGCTGCTGCCGTAGTAGGTACTGCTGTAGGCGCAGGTGTTGCAGGTACTGCTGTAGGTACTGAAGTCACAACCGGATCAGCAGAAGGTTCAGGTGTTGCTGTTGGTTCAGGTTTTACTTCTTCCGGCTTCTTAGTTATCTTAAATGTAACACTCTTATTTCCTTCATAATTACCAAGTCCTGTAACAGTAACTGTTGCTGTACCAACCTTGTTATTATCCTTATAAGCTATCTTATAATCAGTTCCTTCAGAAAGCTCTTTACCTGCAAATGTTACTTTAACAGTCTGGGTTACTGCTTTTCCTTCATATTCCTTATCAACAATTCCGGAAATCTCGGCATTATTAATATCTCCAGTCAATGGGCCATATAATACGTATTTATTAACATCAAAGGCTTCTCCATTTACATATAATTTTATATCACCACTAAACCCGGAAGCCACTGTATCATCAAGAACTGAACCTGGTTTTCCTGATTCTTTAACTGCCGCTATAAAAAGCAACGCAGCAGGATAGGTCATATAGTATTTTCCGGCCTCAAATACCGCCCCAGCCTCAACATCTTTGAAGGATTCCTCATCATTAGTATCTGAAACTCTCCAGAAAGAATAACCCATTTCCTTATAAAAATGCTTATCCTTAAAAGCATTTTCTGGAACTGTTGAAATATCAATATCAGACATAGGCTGTCCGACTACAGGTTCATTTAGCTGGAAATCTATCCTGGATATCTTCACAGTTGCTTTCTTTTTTATTACAACAAAGTAGCATCCAGGGATAGTACACTCTCTTACTTCAGCATCATATCCTTCTAGTTTAGCCTTAATATCTTCTATACTTGATGGAATACCATAACCTTCTGCCGGCTTAACAAGAAGCTTCAGGATATATTCATGTCCTTCATAGAATTCATTTGTATAATTTTTTGAAAACAGAACTTCGTTATCATCAACTACTTCGCCCCAGGCTATACCATTTTTAAACTGTTCTGTGTTATAAGTTTCATCAATAACGTAGTGACTCGAAATTCTTGCTTTAATATCGGTATATGTTATTGTCTCTCCAACTGACGGACGCTTATAACCCATTATATCTATGCTTGTACCCGGCTTAAGAGGAGTAAACTCAGCATATATGATTACTTCCTTATATGGATCATTTGATTCTTCTATAAAAGCTTTATCAGCGCCCTCAACAATTATCTCAAAATCACGACTCTGGACTATAGTCGGAAATATAATGCTTGAATCTGTATCATATGAAACCTTAATTGGAAGATAGTATTTGACTCCCTGTCTGAACTGCTCTGAATCATCTATGTTTTTATACTCTCCGGCTTTATTTTTAATCTTCCATCCATAAACCTTTTTAATGTCCAGTATTGGATCTTCTATTATCAGCTCATTAGCATCTGTACTGCCGATTGTATTTCCTATAACAGGATATTTCCTCATTCCTGATATATACATATCACTCATTGCAGTACAATTAAAAGGTACTCTGAATTTGATTGAGCTGGTTTTCTTACTTTCTTCCTTAATACTGTTACTTACTGCATCAGCCTTTATACCATTTACTTCAAGATTTGTAGTAGGAGCCCATCTGTAAAGGTCCCCCGGCATCACTTCAAATTCAGCATAATACTGATGGTTTGCAACAAATTTATCGCCCGATCTAAGATACTCTTCAGCAGTATCATCATACCATCTGACAAACTCATTATTATTCTTTACTAAAGAGTACTTATCACTTTTTACCGTACCATCCCACTTAGGAGATGCATTAGCCACAGGCATAGTGATATCTACTTCTATGGTATCAACCTCTTCACGACAGCGTCCAAATTGAATATAACCCTTATTTGACCAGGAGTTAGTATCAAAACCCAAATTATCCACTTCATTTAAGCTGACTTTAAAGTTCTGAGAAATAGCATGAGGTCCGCTGGTATCTCCAAAGGTATAAAAATCTTCCTCTAAATCTTCAAGAAAATGATTCGTATTTACTCCAATAAAATTGTAATAATATCCCTTCTTAAAGCTTTCATCAGTACCTACTCCATGCCATTCCACACCATCTTCAGATTCAGCCCAGGCATAATCTTTAAAAGCTCTTTTATTCAGTTCTTTTTCAGAATAGATCTGACTAGGGATAGTTGAAGTATATGAAAATGTATTATATATCTGCTTTCCTGCAACAGGAGCATCAACCTTAAGATTAAGTTCAGACCAGCCACTTTGTGCATAAAGACACGGACTGCCCTCAAAAGATACTACATAACAATCAAAATAATCTACATATTCAACATTTGATGCAGTGATATAATAGTTACGTCTCTTTAATTTAAAATTATTCTTCTTTGTGGTATCTACTTTGTAGCCAGGATCAGGATTAACACTAAAGTATAGAAGATATTGTTCAGCTTCAAATATATCCCCTTCATCCATTATTTTTTTATCGCCATCCTGCCACTGAACGCCATTAGTAAATCCAGGAATCGGATCCACTATCTTACAATGTGCTTCTCCACCATCCTGAGACGTTAATGTGAATCCAGTATGGCGGATTTTATTACCAACAGCAGGGAGTAACCCATCTGCATTAATAGAGACTTTTACCTCCCGATCCTCAGCTCTGACACCAAAGCCGGGGATAAATGATACAACTATGGCGAGCATGATCAGGCTCAGCATAGTTTTGATCACTCCTGCCAGTTTTTCATTAAAACTTGTTTCCATCCTTGTTCTCCTATTTCTCAAATTATTATTCGACTGGCATCTCTATCAGTCTGCCGTCCATCAATATAATAATTTATATATTTATATATTATAAATATAATTTACGGGTTTATTATATATATCATAAATCTTAAGTTCAACGAAAAAACCTTGATTTATTCAAAAGTATCCATTGGATACCCCGTGTTTACTAATTATTTGGGACTATATGAAAGCACATTTCCAGACATCATTATTTTTATTTTGTAGGAAACATAGTTTCCTATAATGCAAAAAATGTGCCAGGGAAATTAACTTACCCTGACACACCTGATAATTTTTACTGAAGATCTGATAGATCTACTTCTCTTCCGTTTGTGTAGTCCACATGATTATCCAGGAAATTCTGAGGAATGGTATATTCA
>CACZOE010000127.1 GCA_902782695.1 uncultured Lachnospiraceae bacterium
AAGGAAAGAAAAATTATGAAGATGACATTTCAGCCAAAGAAAAGACAGAGATCTAAGGTTCATGGATTCAGAAAGAGAATGAGCACAACAAATGGTCGTAAGGTTATCTCTGCCAGACGTGCAAAGGGCAGAAAATCTCTTACTGTCTAGTTATTATCAAAAAAGCCTAAATGAAGAATATTGATTCTTTAAAAAACTACAGAGAGTACGCCGAGGTGTATAACCACAAAGAATCGTTGGCGAATAAGTTATTAGTGATGTACATTCTTCCCACTGACCGAATGTGCAGTAGAATTGGAATCTCTGTTAGTAAAAAGGTCGGAAACAGTGTTATAAGACATCGTATAACGCGTCTTATAAGAGAAAGCTACAGATTGAACAAGGATAAACTGAAGGACGGCTACAGTATGGTTATAGTTGCACGACCATATGCGAAGGGAAAGGGCTTCAAAGAGGTTGAAAGCGCTTTTCTTCATCTATGCAAGCTTCACGGTATCCTTAAATAGTTTTGTTAGGTATGTGGTAGTTATGAAGAAAGTTTGTATAGCTTTGATAAAGTTTTACAGAAAACACATATCACATTTGAAAACGCATGGGACCTGTATATTTATCCCTACCTGCTCCGAATATGCCATCGAAGCATATGAGAAGTACGGTTTTTTTAAGGGAACGCGTCTGACTCTATGGAGACTTCTCAGATGTAATCCTTTCAACAAGGGCGGATATGATCCGGTTCCATAAAGGAGAAAATAATGATTTTAACTCAGGCAACAGGCATTATAATGGGACCAATAACCTGGTTACTTGGTAAAATTTTTAATGCTATCTATAATGTGTTTTTTGGTATGGGCGTTGAGTCTATAGCTCTGAGTATCGTTATATTTACGATATTTGTTAGACTTATCCTTTTCCCATTCAACCTTAAAACAACCAAATCTTCGAAGATTCAGCAGTATTTGAGGCCTGAATTTAACAAGATTAATAAGAAGTATAAGGGCAAAAGAGACCAGAACTCTATGCTTGCCCAGCAGAGAGAGACTCGTGAGTTACAGGAACAGTACGGAATCAAGATGTCTCAGGGATGTTTAACAGCCCTCGTTCAGCTTCCTGTTTTCATCGGTCTTTACAACGTTATTCAGAACGTTCCCGCTTATGTATTCAGAGTAAGGGAGCTGTTCAAGCCTATTGCTCTTGCTATTTTTAACGCAAGCGGTTCAAGCAAGACGATAGCTCAGTTTGCTACAGAGCAGAAACTGAGAATGACAACAAAAGCAGTTAATTTTGCTTCTGCAACTGATGCTTCTGGCGGTGTAGGACTTCAGGGACTGAACTATATCATAGATGTTCTGTTCAAATGTAATACTGACCAGCTTCACCAGATTGGAGAAAAGTTTGCATCTAATCCTCAGGTTGCTCAGCTTATTTCTGAGAATCAGGATAAAATAGGAAATGTAAACAAATTCTTCTTTGGAATAAATCTTACAGAGGCTCCCGGATTTAAGCTTTCCGCTGCTCTTATAATTCCTATAGTTGCATTTATCTGCCAGTTCCTTGCCATGAAGGTTACACCTATGACTGAAACAGGTGATCCTCAGCAGGATGCTCAGATGAGAACTATGAGAAAGACCATGTATATCATGCCTATTTTCTCATTTATCATTACAACCATCTCACCTGCAGGTCTTGGTATTTACTGGGCAACTTCTGCATTTGTAAGCTTTATCATAACAGTTCTTACAAATGCTTACTATGATCACGCTGATATGGAAGCTATCGTAGAGAAGCAGAAGGCAAAGGCAGCTAAGAAGATAGAGAAAAGAAAAGCTAAAGGTAAGGTTTCGCTTACTGAGAGACTTTATGGTGCAGGCGGTGATGGCAGCGGCGAAGGCGGCTCCTCACAGTCAAATGTATCTTCAAACAGAGGTCTCAACAAGTATGGAAACATGAACCTCAAGAATTACGAATCAGAAGCAACAAATACAAGACCTAAGAAGGGCTCACTTGCCGACAAGGCCGGAGCAGTGAAGCGCTTCAATGACACGGGGGTAGATGAATAAAATGGATTTTAGAGAATTTTCAGGTAAGACTGTTGAAGATGCTCTTATCGAAGCAGCTACAACACTCGGTATCGCAAGCTCAGAGCTTGAGGTTGAGGTTGTTAGTAAAGGCACAGGCGGATTCCTCGGAATCGGAGCTAAGCCTGCAGTTATAAAGGCCAGAGCAAAGAAGGAAGTTAAGGATGAGATAGATGATATCCTCTCCACAGCTAAGAAGCCTTCACGTTCAGGCAAGAAGGGTTCAGCTGCACCAAAGAAGGCTGAGACAGTTAAGAATGACACTGA
>CACZOE010000128.1 GCA_902782695.1 uncultured Lachnospiraceae bacterium
TGATAGGGCCGAGCAGGCTATGAAGCGTAGACCTAAGAAGGCTCAGGATGTAAAGAAACAGCCACAGAGAATTTCCGTTAAGTAGTAGATGGATTTTGCGGAGGAATAGCTGAATACTTCAATATTGATCCTTTGATTGTAAGAATTATTTTTGGAGTATCGCTTTTCTTTACGGGGATAGGAGCAGTTGTGTATCTTGTATGTTCACTTGCATTTCCTAAGAAAAGTAAGGTGGAGGTTAGTATATAATAATCATTTTCAAAAATTATATAAAATAATAACAGCGATATGGCGTCTATGAGTAGAAGTACTTGTAGGCGCCTTAATAAGTGTTGCTCTTTTGTTGTTATAAAACTGATAGAATGACAGTATAAAAGAAAAAAGAATTAGAAATGAAAAAAAAGAATAAAGGCGGAATGTCTAAAAAATAGCTTTCCTAATGTTGTGCTTCTGAAGCTTGCCCGAAATGAATGAAGAGTGTGTTTTTAGTTACTGTAACAGTAACAAGAGAAAAAAACCATATTTGCTTTTAAGAACAAGATACTTATGTTAGTATAAGTATGGAAAAGAGTTTTTATAATAATTTAATTAGTGGATAGGTATTTTGTGAGAGTGAGGGGAGATACATGATTAATAATCCAGAAGTATTTAATCAGGTGGCTTTTTCATTGGCAAAACATTATGTGTGTGTTTATTATGTTGATCTGGATACAAATCGTTATTTTGTATTTATTGATACTATTAATGCTGGGGCTTCGGGCTTTCCTAGTGAAGGAGAGGATTTCTTTGCTGATTGTCTTAAAAATGCTGATAGATTTGTACATCCTGATGATATTCAGATGCTGGCGGAAAGCTGTAGTAAAGAGAAGATAATAGAGGGATTTTCTGATAGAGGGGTTTTTAGCGTTTCATTTAGATCTATAGCAGAAGGCAGTGTCAGGCATATGAGACATATATTTGTCTTGTGCAATGATAAAAAGCATATAGTATGCTGCCTTGATGATATCGAGAAAGAATTCAAGGAAAAAGAAAAGCAGAAAAAGAATCTTAAGTCTGCTGAGATTATGGCTAGACGTGACGAGTTAACAGGTGTTAAGAATAATCATGCATTTAAGGAATATGTGGATGCTCTAGATGAAATGATTAGTTCTGATTCTGAAGGCACCGAGTTCAGTGTTGTAATGTGTGACATAAATGATCTAAAAGCTATCAATGACACGAGAGGACACAGTTATGGAGATGAGGCAATTCAGGCGGCAAGCCGTTTGATATGTGAAACATTTCAACATAGTCCTGTGTTCAGAGTCGGTGGCGATGAGTTTGTCTCTGTTTTAACCGGACAGGATTATGAGAACCGTAATTATCTGGTTAAAACGTTAAGAGAAGAATCTGAGAGCAATAGAAAATCTCGTTCTGGTCCTGTTATAGCTGTAGGTATAGCGTCGTTTGGGGCAGAAGATAAGACTTTTTCAAATGTTTTAGAGCGTGCTGATCAGCTGATGTATATAGATAAAAATACAATAAAGTCGCAAAAAACAGTTGAAGGCCTGAAAAATCTGGATATGATAGATACTCCAATTCCACCAGAAAGAAAGAGGCAGCTTGATGCATTTTTTGGTGCTCTTGTTACGGTAACAGGAGGCGGATATGTATATCTAAGTGATCTGCGCTATGATTTTTCCAGATGGTCATTATCGCTGGTTGATGACTTCGGTTTTGAATCGGAATATATGTACCATGCGGACAAGATATTCCGTGAAGTTGTTCATCCAGAAGATATTGAAGTGTTAGATTATGGAACAAAGTCTGTACTGAGTGGAAAGGCAGAAGTACAGCCGATTCATTACCGCGCTCGTAAAAAAGACGGCACATATATAGTTCTTCACACCAGAGGATTTGTATTGACTGATAGTAACGGTAATCCGGATTATTTTGGTGGTATTATAGTTTGCGATTAAGATGGATTGAATATATCTGGAAGGATTCACTATGATTTGTTAAAGAGTTTTTTAATTTCGTCAAGATATATACTTGCTGCTTTTCCAAATATTTGATTCTTCTTCCAGATGACGTACATATTTGCTTTTAGACCAGGTGTTATTGGTCTGAAGACCAGACCGGAACCGGTAGTTGTATTAAGGATGTTATCGAGTGCAAGCATGTATCCAAAACCTGTTTTGACAAAGACAGATGCATTATATGCAAGATTATAGGTTGTAACGATATTTGGAACAACTCCGTTTTCCTGAAACCAAGACATAATCTCATTGTTATCAGATGCCTGGTGTGATAATAGAAGAGGCTTGTCTATCAGTTGATTGGAAGAGATTTGGTCGTATTTAGTAAGTTCATCGGTCTCCTTCATAATGATTCCCCAGCGGTCAGAGACAGGAAGCTGAATATAATCATATTTTTTGATGTCAACAGTTCCGATTACAAGTCCAAGGTCGACAAGACCGTTGTCTATTTTATCGTTTACATACTTTGAATCACCACTATATATTTTATAATGGATGTCAGGGTATTTTTGATTCAGTGATTTACCTATTTCGGCTAGAATAGAGATATTTTCTGTTTCGCCAGCAGCAATTAGAATATCACCGGTTATGGATTCTTCATAAGAGTTTAATTCATGCATAGTTTTATCCATTAGAGCAACTATTTCTTCAGCTCGTTTTTTGAGTAAAAGTCCATCTTCAGTTAGTGAAATCTTTTTACTTCCACGAATGAATAGTTGTTTGCCGAGTTCTTCTTCTAAATCTTTTATTTGTCTAGAGAGAGGCGGTTGAGTCATGTTAAGTGATTCAGCTGCTTTTGTTATGCTTTCTCCATTTTTCAAGAACTTCATGTGTCCAGCAGTAAGGCAGTAAGGTTATTTTCAGAGCTTACTAAAATTATTTGTACTGATGTGGATGATGATGGCA
>CACZOE010000129.1 GCA_902782695.1 uncultured Lachnospiraceae bacterium
AAATGCTGTTTATGAGAGTGATATATTCTATTCTACGCCAAGATATGAAGGCTTTGTTAATTATCCGCTTACTCTTGGTGCGGATGAGTATTTTGTGTTGGTTGATTTTCGTGAAGGCGGTGAAGACAGCCGATATTTCGGACCGGTAAAAAGGGATGAAATAGATGGTGTTGTTATTACCATGCTGAGAAAAGATGGGATATAGAACGCGGATCTGGATGATATGAAGGATAAGGAAAACCGGGGATGGGTTGATCGAATAATTTTATATGCTGATAAGGTAGTTATTCTTCTCACGGAAATACTTGTGGCATTACTCCTTATTTTCAGTATCTATGTGTTGTGGGATATGTCCTATAGTGATAGAACTGCCTTCAGCTCATGGGAACTTCTTAAATACAGACCCAGTGTTGAAGAGGGCGAAGAACCCACCTTTAATGAGCTTCGGAGTATAAATCCTGATGTTGTAGGCTGGCTCACTGTTTATAATACAAATATAGATTATCCTGTTGTTCAGGGAAAGGATGATATGGAGTATGTCAGCCGTGACGTTTATGGAGAATTCAAACTGACAGGTTCTATATTTCTCACCAGTGAGAATAAAAAGGATTTTTCTGATCCATATAATGTGATATATGGACATCATATGGATAATAAAGCTATGTTCGGTGGGATAGATGATTACAAGACTCAAAGCTATTTGGATTCTCATCATGATGGTGCGCTTATTACTCCTAATGGGATATATAAGCTTGATATATTTGCATGTATAACAACGGATGCTTATGAAAAGAAAGTATATGATGTGAATGCAAAAAAAGATGGTAATCTGTCTGAACTTAAGAAATACGCTGAAAAGCATCAGAAAACAAGAAGAATGAGTGGGATTGGTTTTTGGGATAATGCATCTTATGATGATTCTTCTCGTAGAGTAGTTGCACTGTCAACCTGTGCTACGGGAGATACTGCAGGAAGAACAGTTCTTCTTGCGGAAATGAGTGCGGCAGATGAGGCTTATCTCAGAAGTCATGAATCTACCTCCGACAAAAATCTTATGGAGGCAGAGGGACACGGGAAAAATGAATACTGGGCAGTTTTAAATCTGATATGTATTTTATTATCGCTTTTGATTACATTTCCGATTCACAAAGTTAAGGAAAAGTTCGGTAAAAAATATATCCATAAGAAAAGGCTTTCTTATACCATTTATGTGATAGAAGGAGTTCTGCTGGTAGTGGGAGTTGTTTTCTTCATACTTACTGAAGATATGCGACTTCCTGTTACTATCTTGGATAAATGGACTCCGGTCATGATATTGATATATGCTGTGATTCTTGGACTGGATATGATTGTGTGGTACAAGAACAAACCGGCTTATGAAAAAGCAGATAAACAAATTAATGATGAAACAAATAGTAAAGCTGAGAATAAGGCTTTTGAAGGATAAAGATATAAGAGTATGTTAATAAAAAGACATACAACTGAATACAAGGGATCTGGGTTATGGAGACGCAGAGGGTGGAACAGATTGTTAATGGCTGTTCTATCCATTGTGATGATTCTCTCTTGTTTTAGTGTGCTTCCGGGTGACTTCGTAAAGGCGAAGGCAATAACTGAACCTCATATTGAGATATCACAGATTATCTCTATAGACGGAACACCAAAGAATGCCTATAACGATACCTTCAAATATACACTGAAGAGTATAGAAGGTACAGCGCCTCTTCCGGGAGGAAGTACAGGTGAGTATACATTTAATCTAACGGGAAATACGAATATCATATTTGATATATATGTAACAGCTCCGCCTGAGAATCCAAAGGAAACAGACATTTATTATACTCATGCGGGCGTATATAAGTATAAGCTGACTGAGGAAAAACTTTCTGAAGATGATGAATTTATATGTGAGAACGAAGAATACATTATTAATGTTTATATAGAAAATGGACCTGATGGACTAAAGTTTGGTTGTGTAGAGGTGCTTGATAAAAACGGAAACAAGCCTTCCTCTTCATCTATGACGATTCCATTTACCAATACCTATACAGGAGAAGTAACCAAGTCAGATAGTGATAAGGACAAGCCTACGCCTGTGCCGGTAAAAACTCCCGAACCAGAAGCGGAACCTACTGCTGTCCCGGGAGAAGTGGACCCAACGGATGCTCCTGCTAAACCTACAAAGAAGCCGGCAAAGAAGGATCCAACTCCGAAACCGGCCAAAACCGAGAGTGGTGATCATGAAAATGATAATAAAAAGAAGCCTAAAACGGGAGATAAAGCAGCTTTAGGTTTCTGGCTTATGGTTATGATTTTGTCATTTGCAGGACTGTTAATAATCATAAGAGAAAAGAATAGAATGAGAATTTCAAAGTAATATAGTATGGCGTAAGAGTGTCAGTTCATCTGGCACTCTTTTTATAAAAAAGGTACCACTATTTTATATATATTAGGATACCTTTTTGAAATAATAGAAATGATAATGAACAATTTTGAATATAATATTAAACAATATATCTATATTCATATAATAAGGGTACCTTTTATTTGTTTTATACTCTATATTGAACACCATATCTCATAGAATTAAATAGTTTTTCGCAAGCAGGAACTCGTTTTAGCTTTTGACGCCTATTTCGCTGGTTTTTATTGAAAATAAGCGCATTTGGTGGTATTCTATTAACTGGATTTTTGTGTGGTGGCATAAGAATCAGACCGAGGTTTTGC
>CACZOE010000130.1 GCA_902782695.1 uncultured Lachnospiraceae bacterium
ATGGACGCTATCGCTTCATGTTTCATCGGTGGTGCTTCAGCATACGGTGGTTCAGGAAATGTTCCTGGAATCATGGTCGGAGCTATCCTCCTCGGTGTTATCAACCAGGGTATGTCAATCTTCGGTCTGCCTGATCAGTGGCAGTATGTAGTAAAGGGAGCAGTTCTCCTTATAGCCGTTGTATTCGACGTAGTATCAAATCATAAGACTGGAAAGTCATGATAATAAAGTAAATAATCATTTGATCATGGATTGGGTGTCAGCACCACCTTTTCCATGATTAAGTGATAGATTTATAAACCCTCCTTGCAAAAGGTGAAATCAGGAAAATGCCTGGTTTTACCTTTTGTTTTTTTCTGTTATACTTATAAGCGGTTTATTTCGGTTTTTATTTATAGCCGGATAGATACTGCAATTCTTGAAGGAAAGACTTGAACAGGTTCAGAGATTATGATTTCAGATAATACAAAAGATAAAATAAAACTAAAAAGGAATCCAAGTATAGAGCTTCTGCGTATCCTTATGATGCTGCAGATCATTTTTCTGCATGTTTCAGATTATGGGGATTTTACGGATATAGCTTTGGAGATAAAGGGCAGGACTGAACTGACTTACTGGGTTATATGGCTGATGTGCAGATGTCCTGTATATATATTTGTGATCATAATGGGTTATTTTCTAAGTGAGACAAAGAATGATTTTAACTACAAAAGGATTCTTAAATGTTATCTGCCTATGTATTTTTATTCTTTGATGATTCCGCTTTTATATAGTCTGATAAGAGGAGTGAGTCTTACAAAGGATTATTATATAAAGGCTTTTCTGCCGTTTCTTTCAAGAACCTGGTATTTCATGACACTGTATCTTCTGGTTTTAATATTATCACCATATCTGAATCGTATGATACGTGGGCTTGACAGAAAGCATTTTCTGCTGCTCATTGGTATCTGTTTTTTAGTGTTCTCTGTGTGGCAGCCCCTCAGTATGCTGGAGCCTTTTGAAGGAATCATAGGCATAAAGAAAATTCTTTCTACTCAGGGTGGAAAGAGCCTCTATGACTTTATCTACATGTATCTGCTGGGAGCTTATATGCGGAGGTTCCATATATTCAGCAGTCATGAGGTGAGTGGTGAAGAGGACTCCGGGCTGAATGGAATCTGGAACAGACCGTTTATTTATCTGGCTGGCTTTCTTATCCTTGGTCTGATAAATGTATTTCTTGTGTATAAGTATCCTGATGATGGAATCATTTCGGTTGTTTCCTATAACGATAATCCATTGGTTGTTATACAGTGTACCTGTCTCTTCAGGTTCTTTGAAAAACTGGATATGAGAAATTATGTCAGAGTCGGAAGAGTAATCAACTATATAAGTGCCGGAAATCTCGGGGTTTATATGATTCATGAGCACCCACTTATCAGAGACCTTATCTGGAATGAGATATTCAGGATAAATACACCGGAGTTTTATTCCAAAAAAGGATATCTGCTTCTGATCCTTATCATTATCATTACAATTTACGCCGTTTGCTGGGCGATTGACTGGATTAGACGCCTTATTTTTAAGTTATTTAATGATTTTTTCTCAGCTAAGTCAAAATAAATACATTTCTTTATAATTTCACGCTCATTCTGGCTGTTTTTATGGTAAAATTAGTTAATTGGTTTTGATTGATTTTCATAAAAATAGTTTAAAGTCGGGGTTACGAAGAATGAGAATATCTAAATACAAAAGTCTATATATTTTCTTTATCAGTTTCATTACGGTATTTGGTTTTGCTCTATATAATAATACCGTAAAATCTTATGCTGCACCGGTGGGTGAAGAGGACGGTAATAACTCTGAAGAAGAGGTTTGGGTTGTCCACCCTACAGGAAGTATCCCAGATGATATGGAGATACATGACCCTGTAAAGCAGCCTGCAGTTAGAAAATCCAAAAGTAACAGGGACCTACTTAAGTCTGCATCGTTGCCGACAAAATACGATGCAAGAGAAAACGGCTACGTTACCTCTGTTAAGAGTCAGGGGAGCTACGGTGCATGCTGGGCTTTTGCGGCAAATGCTGCTATAGAATCTTCGCTTATTAAAAGTGGTCTGGCTGATAGTTCTATCAATCTTTCAGAATTACATGCAGTTTATTTTATGTACAGTGATATAGTAGATCCTAAGAATCGTATTTCCGGTGATAGAAATTATGTTTCGGATGATGACGAAGGAACACCTACCACGAATTTTACA
>CACZOE010000131.1 GCA_902782695.1 uncultured Lachnospiraceae bacterium
AGCGAAAGCGATGTCCTCTCAGACAAACAACTCGTGACAGCGCCGCAAAAAACTCACCGCGGAGAAAAGTCCATAAATGTATACTATTTAAGATTTTGTGCAACAGATGTGACCATAGGTGACACTACTTAGATATAGAACTTATTTTGATGACCTGTGAAAGGAGAAAAGGTATGCAGGATAGGGAAAGGGAAATCCAGCTGGTAAGTCTGGCCAAAAGAAGAAATCCCCACGCCTTTGCTGAATTATACAGACTGGTCTACCGGGATCTGTACAGAACGGCTCTCTATACTCTTGGAAATCCGGAGGATGCAGAGAATGTGGTGAGTGATACAGTTCTGGATGCATATTCGGGAATAGAGAAGCTGAGGGATGAAGGTGCATTTCGCGGCTGGATATTCAGGATTCTGGATAACAAAATGAAGAGGCTCATGAGAGAGTATGTTAAGAGAAGAGAAAACGAAGCGGGTGATTATCTTGAATACTCTGAGGTTCTTCCGGCAAAAGGAAATGTGATGGAGAAGGTTGAGAACCAGACTATGGTTGAACAGGCTTTCAAAGTTCTGAGTGATGAGGAAAAAGAGATAGTCACCATGACAATCTATGGTGAGTATGACAGTGGTGAGATAGCAGATATACTGAAGCTTAACAGAAATACTGTCAGGTCGAAGTATTCCAGAGCACTTGGAAAGATGAGGAATTATCTGAGCGGTGGAGGTGACATGTATGGAAAACAGAGATAATATTCTTGAAGAACAGATCAGAAACAGTGAAGTGGAAATACCGGAATCACTCAGTCCCGACAAAATAGAAGAAATGCTTAGGAATATGTCTCCGGAAGAAATGGAAAAGCGTTCCGGAAGCGAAGATGTTCCGGTTAGTAATAGAATGTCTGAATCTGGTGATGAAAAGAAACCAGGTAAAAAATCCTATAAAAGAGTTGTACTTCCAATAGTTCTTGCTGCTTCATTCCTGCTTGTATTTTCTCTGGGACTGATCATAGGAAAGGGAAATCTATTTACTCATAAGGATTCTTATGATGAGGCTGCTGTGGAAACGGATGAAGCAGTTATAGAAACGGATGAAGGCATAGCTGCGGGAGCTGAGAATAGTAAAAAAAGTGTCAGTAATGAAGTGACAGTGGATAAAGCGCCAATACAGAGTGATAAGAAAAATGGAAACTACAAAAAGGCTTATGAACAGCTGAAGAATTATAAAGACATGATCAGTGATATGACGAAGCTGGAGTATAATGCTGAGGATGTTCCTGCAACAGGTGCTACAGAGGCTGCGATTGTTGAAGATGTGGAGACTGAGGAAGCTGTAGATATGATGGGCGCAGCTGACTTCACTGCAGGAAGCGTAAATAACTCGCCTGAATTCACTGATACAAATGTGAGAACTGAAGGTGTAGCTGAATCAGACATTATAAAAACTGACGGAAAATATATCTATGAATATGATCAGTATACGGAACACCTGAATATATATGCAGTAAAGGATGGAAAGATAGATAAGAAGAGCCGGATAAATCTTCTGGGAATCGGAATAAGTAATATAGAGATGTATGTATCAGGTGACAGACTCATATTCATTGGTGATAAGGAAGATGATTCAGATTATTATCTCAGGAAAACTTCTATCATCATCTATGACATATCCGACAGGGAAAATCCGGAATTATCAAAGAAGATAGTTCAGGATGGTGATTATGATTCATCCAGACTTACTGATGGGATTCTTTATACATTTACCAGAAAATCTTTTGATGTGGAAAAACTGTCCAGGAAAAAATACGAGACCTATATTCCTGAGATAGACGGTAAAGTTCTTGAAAATGGTGAAGTGTATATTCAGGATGATATATGCTCGCAGACCTATGTGGTCATCTCAGCGGTAGACATCCTGAAGGAAGAGATAACAGGAAAGCTGGGAATTCTCTCAGCCGGAGGCGGATTATACGTAAGTAAAAATTCGATTTTCCTTACAGATATGCAGTATAACTGGGAAACATATTCCTTCCGCGAAGAAACAAAGATCACAAAGCTTTCTTTCGAAAACGGTAAACTGAAATATGAAGCATCCGGACTGATTCCAGGTTACCTGAATGATGATTACAGCATGGATGAGTACAAGGGAAATCTGAGACTGGTTACAACATATTTTGAAGACTATACAAACTATAATGCACTCTATGTGCTGGACGAGAATCTAAGTAAACTTAGTGTTATCAAACATCTGGCTGAGGGAGAGACTATCAGATCTGCCAGGTTCATGGGAGATACTGCGTATTTTGTAACCTTCAGAAATACCGACCCACTGTTTGCGGTTGACCTGTCTGATCCGGAAAATCCAGAGATAACAGACTATCTTAAAATCCCTGGATTCTCAGCTTATCTCCATCCTTATTCAGACGGACTGCTCCTGGGTATCGGATATAACGCTGATGAGGATGGTATGCTGAATGGACTGAAACTATCTATGTTTGATGTATCAGATCCGATGGATATTAAGGAGGTTGATAAACTTATACTTGATCAGTATGTGGCTGCCTCAGTACTTGATAACAGAAAAGCATTAATGTTTGATGAGAGTACAGGCATGTTTGGTTATGCTTCAATGGCTTCAAATGACAGGATGGTTTATCTGGAAGATGAGTCGTTTGGACAAAAGGGCTATTTTACCATATATGATTATGATGAAGATAAGGGCTTTGAAACCTTAATGGAATATAGTCTTACGGATTCGTTAACAGATACATTTACCTATCAGACTATGGACGGCGCAAGAGGTATGATCATTGACGACTATCTCTATATAGTTGAAAGTGGAGATGGAGTAGTATCCTTTGATGCAAAAACTTTTGAGCAGATCGATGAGGTACATTAGAAAAAATATATAAACAGACCGTACATTTTTAAGGCATTTTCACGAAAAAAAATTTGCTTCTTACTTTCAAAGAATTACTGTGTTAATATAAACATGTATGACGCATTTTGATACCAGGAAGTGGATGAATAGAGGTGTTTGGAAATGTTTGATGTAGGTGATTATATTATTTACGGAAATAGTGGCGTCTGCAAAATAAACAAGATTGGCCCCATGAAAATGGCGGGTGCTGTTCGTGACAGACTCTACTATACAATGGTTCCATGTTATATCAGAGACAGCGAGATATTTACTCCTGTAGATAATGACAGAGTCGTAATGCGAAAGGTTATGTCTAAGGAAGAGGCTGAGGATTTCATAGGCAGTATCGGAAACATTGGCACACTGGAAATCATTGAGGAAAAGAGAAGAGAGCAGGAATATAAGCAGGCTGTGCTTACCTGTGATCCGGTTACTATTGTTGAACTGATGAAGACCATATCCATAAGAATGGAAGAACGAATAGCTGAAGGAAAAAAGGTTACCGCTGCTGATGCGAAGTATTATCATATAGCAGAGGATAGTCTTTATGGAGAAATAGCTGTTTCTCTTGGAATGGATAAAGATCAGGTACGTGACAGTCTGAAGGACAGAATTGAAGAGGGCATCAGACAGCTGGCATAGTCGTGACTGGTTAAAATGCTTAGATTTTTGACAATTGAAACAACAGTTTAAAATAGTTGGATAAAAACAGCATATGTGGTAAAATTATGGAGGTTAATAGTTTTAACTATTAGCCTCTTTTACATTTTTTGTATGGGAATTAAAATGGATAAAAATGAAGTTTACAATATCATAATCGAGGACATGACGGAGGACGGACTTGGTATCGGTCACATAGATGGGATGGCAGTATTTGTAAAGGATACGGCTCCCGGTGATGAGGCCGAGATAAAAATAGTCAAGGTAAAGAAGAGTTATGCTTATGGAAGGCTGGAAAAGCTTAAAAAGTCTTCTGAATGCAGGATAGAACCTGCGTGTCCTGTGGCTGCTAAATGTGGAGGCTGCACACTTCAGCATATTAGCTATGAAGCTGAACTTGAACTGAAAAAGAAAAGAGTGCTCAGCTGTCTCTCCAGGATAGGTGGTCTGGAAAATCCGGAGCAGTATCTGGACGAAGTTTGTGGTATGAGTTCTGACAGGGAAGATGTTCCGGAGATGGATGCAGCTGCTTATCTCAGATACAGAAATAAGATGCAGTTTCCTGTGGGGAGAGATAAGGAAGGTAAAACGGTAACCGGATTTTATGCAGGAAGGACTCATAGTATAATTCCTGTAAAGGACTGTCTCACAGGTCATCCTGTAAACCGATATGTAACAAGTGCTATATGCGAATGGGCAGATAAAAATAAAGTCAGTGTTTATGATGAGAAAACCACTAAAGGACTTCTCAGACATATACTTACAAGGGTAGGTTTCAGAACCGGAGAATTGATGGTGTGTCTTGTGATAAACGGTGACAAGCTGCCTCATGACACTGAACTGAAGCAACAGCTGGTAAGTGCAGTTCAGGAGTATAATGCTGCAACCGTCCGAGGTAATGATAATGGTGAAAAACAATCTGCACCAGAGATAGTTTTAAAATCATTTGTAATAAATATAAATAGAAAAGCTACCAACAAGATACTGGGCGAAAAAACAGTAACACTTTATGGGGCTGATCATATAATTGATTATATAGGAGATATCAAGTTTCAGATATCGGCTCAGTCATTTTATCAGGTTAATCCTCTTCAGACATATAAGCTCTATTCCAGAGCTCTGGAATATGCTGAACTGTCTGGTCAGGAAAAGGTATGGGATCTATATTGTGGTATAGGAACTATCTCACTTTTCCTTTCCCAGAAGGCAAAGGCTGTTTATGGGGTTGAGATAGTACCTCAGGCGGTAGAGGATGCAAAACGAAATGCTGAGATTAACGGGATAACAAATGTGGAGTTTCGCGTGGGGAGCGCAGAGGAGGTTGCTGCTGAACTTCCGGATAGTTATAAGGCTGATATAGTAGTGGTTGATCCACCAAGAAAAGGCTGTGATGAAAAACTGCTTGATACGATAATACATATGGCTCCCCAAAGGATGGTGTACGTATCCTGCAATCCAGCTACGCTTGCAAGAGATATAGAGATTCTAAGAAGCGGCGGCTTCGAAGTGAAAAGATTTTCAGTTTTTGATCAGTTTTCGAGAGGTATGCATGTGGAAACAGTAATGCTTCTTGAAAGATAGAAATAAATGTATTAAATATTTTAACGGGGTTATATACAGGACATCTTGATATGCAAAAGGAAGGTATATATTTATGGGAGAACAGGATAAAATATTTAAAAAAATCGCTGAATCGCTTTTGATGGATTATTCCAGCGTATATTATGTGAATGCTGTGACAAATGAATACTTCTGGTATTCTGTAAATCCGGAGTTTCAATCCCTCAGTCTTGAACAGGGTGGAGATGATTTCTTCAAGAATATCATTAGAGATTGTAAAAAGGTCATATATGAAGAGGATCAGCATATCTTTATCGAGGATATTCAGAAAGAGAATCTTCTCAGTGAAATGCAGAAGGGTGCAGGGCAGAGTATAGAGTACAGGCTGATCATTGATGGCGTGCCTACCTGGCATGCGCTTAGGCTCATCAGAGGTCTGGACGAAACCAGCGATTACTTCGTTCTGGGAGTTATAAATATAGATGAAGAATATCATAGAAGAGAAGCGGAAAGAGAAATTGCCCGTCAGAAAGAAATATATGATCAGATAACCGCCAGTCTGGCCGCCAGATACGATACGATTTACTATATAGATATAGAAGATAGTACCTATGTGGAAATCTCCTCAACAGATGAGTATAAAAAACTGAATGTTCCTGCAACCGGAAGTGATTTCTTTGCTGAGAGCAGAAGAAGTATCAGAAAATATGTTCATCCTGAAGATCAGGACCAGATAATGAGTTTTCACTATAAGGATAAAATGCTTGAAAACCTGAAGAAAAGTAACACCTTCTTTAGGTCATACCGTCTTGTAATTGGTGATCAGGTAAAATATATCAGGCATTCAGAAAATCTGTCTAAAGACAAAAAGCACATTGTAGTATGTATAGAAAATATAGATGATGAGATAAAGGAAAAGCTTGCCTTTAAGGAGACGCAGAAGAGAAGTATTACCTATGCCCAGATAGCGGAGAGTCTGGCACTTCACTATGACCTTATCTACTATGTAGACTGTCACAACCTGAATTATATAGAGTTTTCAACTTACAAGCTGTATGGTGAGCTGGAGGTTCAGGAGGAAGGTGCTGATTTCTTTGAATCCTGCCATCGAAATGCTGATATGGTTGTTCATCCTGAAGACAGGTCCAGACTTAAACTTTTCCTTGATAAGGATAATTTTATTACCGGACTTGGAGACAGGAGCCAGCTGGTTGAGGACTACCGTATGGTAGTTGATGGTGGTAAGCCTCAGTATACCAGGATGACGGTAATGTATTCATCAGATAAGAGTCATTTTATCATATGTATCGAAAATCGTGAGGACGATGTCAGAAAAGAGAAAGAGCATCTGAAGGCTCTTTCCATGGCAAATGAGGTGGCACGTCGTGATGAGCTGACAGGAACAAAGAACAAGACTGCTTACCAGGAGATGGAAAAGGAACTGCAGGAGCAGCTTCAGGATTCTGATGAGCTTCATTTTGGAATCGTTATCTGTGACATTAATGAGTTAAAGCTGATCAATGATACTGAAGGTCATAAAGCCGGTGATGAATATATCAAAAACTGTTGTAAAATGATCTGTCGTATATTCAGTCACAGTCCTGTATTCAGAGTTGGCGGTGATGAATTTGCAATAATACTCCGGGGACAGGATTATGATAACCGCGAGACTCTGATGTCATCTCTGAAAAGACAGGTAGAGGATCATGTGAATCTTGGCGAAGGTGCGGTAGTAGCTGCGGGACTTGCAGAATATCAGCCTTATGAGGATAAATCTGTTGATGATGTATTTGTCCGGGCTGATAATCGGATGTATGATGATAAGACCAGACTTAAGGAGCTGAAGCTGCTTCGTGAAAGCCATGCTCTTAAAGAAAAAGCAAATTTCAAGATGATAACGGATGACAGGCGTAAGAAGCTGGATGCTCTTTTTAAATCCTTTGAAATAGTATCTGAAGGAACCTATGTATATCTTTGTGATATGAAATATGACTTCTCGCGCTGGTCTAAAACTGCAGTAGATACCTACGGACTTCCTTCTGAATATATGTATGGCGCCGGAGATATATGGGAGAATCATATTCACCCTGATGACAGGGCTGAATATCATAAAGGAATTGATGAGATATTTGCCGGAAACTCCTCCGGACATGATATGCAGTACCGTGCCCAGAAGCCGGATGGAGAATATGACGTCTGTACCTGCAGAGGTACTGTAGTACGAGATGTGAATGGCGAGCCGGATTACTTTGCGGGAACTATCCGTAATCATGGTGTACAGAGTCACATAGATTCACTGACCGGACTTAGGAATCAATATGGATTTTTCGAGGATCTGGATATATACATTAAACGTAAATCAGAAATGAATGTTGTTCTTGTAGGAATCAGCAAGTTTTCTGAAATAAATGAGATGTATGGTTATCATTTTGGTAACCGCGTACTTCAGCTCTATGCCAGAAAGATGTTTGAAATTACCGGAAATGCAGGACATTGCTATCGAATAGATGGAACGAAATTTGCAGTCATAAGTAATACACTGGACATGTCTGAAATGGAGGCGTGTTATGAAAGATTCAGAACCTTCTTCCGCGAGGATTTCCAGCTGGATGATAAGAAGATACTGTTGGATATCAACTGTGGAGCTCTAAAGGTGAATCATTTTGATTTTGATTCCCAGACTGTATATGCGTGTCTGAATTTTGCCTATGGAGAATCAAAGATTCGCCGTCAGGGTGATCTGGTAGAATTCCATAACGATCTGAATGAGGGCAACAGGCAGAGGTTAGAGAAGCTTCATGCTATTCGAAACTCCATAATGCGTGGATATAAAGGTTTCTATCTCATGTATCAGCCAGTGGTTGATGCTAAGACAGAGAAACTGATAAGTGCAGAGGCACTTCTTCGTTGGAAGAATAACAAATACGGAATGGTTCCACCGGATCAGTTTATCCCGCTTCTGGAATCAGATCCTCTGTTCCCGGATCTCGGAGAATGGATACTTAGGGAAGCTGTGTCTTCTGCAAAGAAAGTACTTAAGGTGAATCCGGAATTTGTTATAAATGTTAATCTTTCCTATACCCAGTTGGAAAAACCGGATTTTGCTGATATGGTTATCAGAATTCTGGATGATCTTCAGTATCCGCCTGAGCATCTGTGTCTGGAAGTTACTGAAAGATGTCGTCTGCTGGATATGCAGCTGCTTAAAAATGTACTTAGCAGTCTGAAGTCAAGAGGAATACTTATTGCCCTTGATGATTTTGGAACCGGCTTCTCTTCAGTTGGAATAGTAAAAGAGCTTCCATTTGATATCATCAAGATAGACAGGAGCTTCGTTCAGAAGATTGAAGAGGATGAGGTTGAAAGAGAGCTTATCAAAAACTTCTCTTCACTCGCATCTTTATTCGGTGCAAAGGTATGTGTGGAAGGAATCGAGACAGAGGGAATGAAGGAAATCCTTCAGAGCTTCCATGTAGAAAGCTTCCAGGGATATTATTATGCAAGACCTCTTATGATAGAAGACTTCTTCGACTGGAATAGTAAAAGATAGATACCAGTCGGATAAAGTGAGGATCATATATTGAAGAAACTATTTATTGCAGAGAAACCGTCTGTTGCACAGCAGTTTGCTGATGCACTAAAGGTAAAAGGAGCCCGTAAGGACGGTTATCTGGAGGATGAAAATTACATAGTTACGTGGTGTGTCGGTCACCTGGTTGGAATGAGTTATCCCGATGCCTACGATGAGAAGCTGAAGAGATGGTCGATGGATACCATTCCATTTATCCCGGATAGCTATAAGTACGAAGTTATTCCGGCGGTGAGTAAACAGTTTAATATAGTTAAACAGCTTCTGAATCGTGAGGACGTGGAAACCATATATGTGTGCACCGACTCCGGACGTGAAGGAGAATATATATACAGGCTTGTGGATATGCAAGCCTGTGTTCCTGTTTCAAAGGACAGAAGAAGAGTTTGGATAGATTCCCAGACCGAGGAAGAGATACTTCGAGGTATTCGTGAAGCAAAGCCGTTATCTGAATATGATAATCTGGGATGCTCTGCGTACCTAAGGGCGAAGGAAGATTATCTGATGGGAATAAATTTTTCCAGAGCACTCACACTTAAGTATTCCTATCCGGTTAAGCAGTATCTGGGGGTTGATAAATGTGTGATTGCTGTGGGACGTGTCATGACCTGTGTACTGGGAATGATCGTGAGACGTGAAAGAGAAATCAGAGAATTCACACCGACTCCGTTTTACCGCGTTCTGGCAAAGGTGGGTAAGAAGCCTGAGGAGGCGGATAATACAACTCTTTTTACTGCTGAATGGAAGGCAGTGGAGGGAAGCATATATTATAACAGTCCGAAGCTCTACAAGGAAAATGGATTCAAGGAAAGAGTTGATGCAGAGCAGCTGATAGAATACTGTGATAATCCGGTTCCTGTGGAACTAAAGATAAAGGAACTTACGAAGAAGAAGGAAAAGAAGAATCCGCCAATGCTTTATAACCTGGCGGAGCTTCAGAATGACTGCTCCAAGCTCTTCAAGATAAGTCCTACTGAAACTTTGAATACTGTTCAGGAGCTTTATGAGAAGAAATTGGTAACCTATCCGAGAACTGATGCCAGAGTTCTGTCTACAGCTATTTCTAAGGAGATAGATAAGAATATACGAGGACTTTGTAACTTTGATAAGCTGGCTCCTTTTGCTCAGAATATTATCAACCAGGGCGGATATAAGGGGATAGCTAAATCAAAATATGTAAATGACAAGCTGATCACTGACCACTATGCGATTATTCCTACAGGTCAGGGACTGGGACAGCTGGGGAAGCTTTCGTCTATTCAGGCTTCTGTGTACGAACTGATAGCCAGAAGGTTCCTTTCGATATTTTACCCACCTGCAGAGTATCAGAAGATAAGTCTGATACTTAACAGAAAGAATGAGGATTTCAGCGCTTCTTTCAAGGTTCTTGCTAAGCCGGGCTATCTGGTGATAGCTGATCCGAATTTTGGAAAGAAGAAAGCTCAGGGGACAGATGAAAATAAAGGAGCTCAGAATAATACGGAAGAGGGGACTTCCGGAAATGAAAATGACTCACAGGATCAGGTGGCACCTGAAGAAGTCCTGGAATACATTTCTGGTCTTAGAAAGGGCTCTGTTCTTTCCTGTAATGGCTTTGAGATAAAAGAGGGTACCACAACGCCTCCTAAAAGATACAGTTCAGGTTCTATCATACTTGCCATGGAAAATGCTGGTCAGCTGATAGAGGATGAGGAACTGCGTGAACAGATAAAGGGAAGTGGAATAGGAACTTCAGC
>CACZOE010000132.1 GCA_902782695.1 uncultured Lachnospiraceae bacterium
ATTTACCGTAGTCAGCTGTGAAAAATAAACAAGCATTATAAACGTACCATACACCGCCGCCAGAATCAAACCTATATTAGCAGCAACTTTGCGGTCACCTTCGCACTCGTTATTCAGACCTGCCGTCATCATGATAAAACCTATCGGTAGGATAAGGCAGACAAAATAATAGCCCATAGGAATATTAATTATCAGAAATAATGCAAACAGAAACACTGTCACTGTAACGATTGCTGAACCTACCTTAGAAACACCATTGTTCAAATCCATTTTCTCTCACTCCTACAAATTATCATTTAAAAAGTGTGTCAAATACCAATTCCATTTGACACATTCATTATATAAATTCCATATTTTCTTTTGTAGTGAGAAAAGATATGTTTTGATATGACTTAAGTCACATTATTCTGATATTCTGAATCAAGTCATTTGCCTCTTCCCTGGAATGAAACACTATGATATCCTTATCCGAATACTTATTAAATAATTCCATCAAGACAGGCTTGTTCTCTGTCTCATAATCCTTCACAAGTTTTACTAGTTCCGGATCCAGTTTATTATCTGTCCACGGAATATCTTTTCTTTCTTTGCCAATACGATCTATAATCCCTTTCATGCATACTTCTTCACCATAATCTAAAAAGAACACAGTATCGCATGCTGCAATTCGTTTTTCATAAGTCCTACTGTAATCACCATCTATAATCCAGTTATCCCGGTTAACAATATCATCCAGCTTTCTATCAAATTCATCTCTCGAAATATGTGTTCTATCCGATTTCCACCAGATATTATCCAAATGATATAGCGGCAATTTAGTTTTATTATGAAGTTGTACAGCAAATGTACTTTTTCCACTACCAGAGCAACCTAGTACAACTATCTTTTTCATCCTAACTCCTTGATAAACTAATAATTCTACAAAAAGCATCCTCATTTTCAGACGTTATATCCTGAAGATGAAAATGCTTTCTTTTCATGTAATAATATTTACTTATCTTCAGCCACTCTTCTTGTCCAGTCATAAGGCGTGCTCTGATATACGTAATAATTCAGCCAGTTAGTATATAGTGTATTTGCGTGGCAGCGCCAGGACTTTACTGGCTCTCTGTTTGGATCATCATCCGGATAATAGTTCACTGGAATGTCTGGTTCAATGCCCTTTCCCAGGTCTCTATGATATTCCTGATCAAGTGTCAGAGTGTCATATTCAGGATGGCCGGTTATGAAGATATTCTTTCCACCGTCTCCTACTATGATATAAGGTCCACATTCAACTGAATCTGCAAGAACTACCAGATTACCGTTATTTCTGACTGCCGATGCATCTATACCGGTATACCTGGAATGTGGAGCAAGAAATGTATCATCAAAACCTCTTACAAGTTCCTGGCTCTTATGCATTGTTCGATGCTCATATATTCCCGAAAGTTTCTTCGGAAGCTCATACTTATTGATTCCGTAATGATAATAAAGTCCGGCCTGAGCACCCCAGCAGATATGGATGGTTGAGGTAACATTTTTAGATGCCCAGTCCATTATTTTTGTAAGCTCTTCCCAGTACTCCACATCTTCAAATCTCATTTTTTCCACTGGAGCACCTGTGATGATCATTCCATCCCACTTATGCCTCCTTACATCACGGAAATTCGAATAAAATCTTTCCAGATGTTCTCTCGATGTATGTTTACTTTCATGAGATAAGGTTCTGACAAAAGTTATGTTAACCTGTAATGGTGTATTAGAAAGACTTCTAAGAAGCTGAAGTTCTGTATCTTCCTTAAGTGGCATGAGGTTAAGAATCAGAATGTCTATAGGTCTGATATCCTGACTGTTAGAACGATTTTCGTCCATAACAAATATATTTTCTTCCTCAAGTATCTGCTTTACCGGCAGATCATTATCTATTCTGATTGGCATTTTATCCTCCTAAAGGTTTCAGATAATACATTATGTAAACTGCTTGTTTTTAAACATTTCTTCTGTTATTATCGGAATACCAAGGCTCTTGGCCTTCTTATTTTTTGATGAAGCTGAATTAATATCGTTATTGATAAGACAAGTAGTCTTAGCACTTACCGAACCGGCTACCTTACCACCTCTGTCTTCGATTTCCTTCTTGAGAGCGTCACGATTGGGGTAGGTCTCAAGGGAACCGGTAATTACAAAGGTCATTCCATCCAGGTCCTGCTCGGATGTGTTTTCTTCAATTATAAATTCTATCTCAGCCAGAAGCTTTCTCACCTCTGACAGATTTTTATCATTTTTGAAATATGCTACAAAATCATGCGCCAGTACATCTCCTACCTGATCTATCTCGACCAGATCCTCTTCTTTCGCATCTATAATAGCCTCTATATCACTCTTATATGCTTTTACTATGAGCTTGGCGTTTGCTACTCCAAAACCTGGAATTCCAAGGCCATACAGGAATGCAGCCATATCAGCTTTACGTGAAGTTTCAATGGCATTCATAAGGTTTACATAAGATTTTTCACCAAAACCTTCCATTCCTATTATAGTATCTTTATGATTCTGTAACTGATACAGATCTGAAAGATCATGCAGTATGCCTTCCCCGATGAATTTCTCCAGTGTAGCCTCAGACATACCATCAATATTCATAGCATTTCTGGATACAAATAATGAGAAATGTTTAATGTTCTTTGCAGGGCACTCTGGGTTACTACAGATGAGCGTCTCCGTATCATTCTCACTTCTGACTGTAACTGTACCTCCACAGGCAGGACACGCATCAGGAAGGCTGAAAGCACCGGATTTCGTAAGATTCTCAGAAATCTGCGGTATGATCATATTTGCCTTATATACCTTGATCCTGTCTCCTATTCCCAGCTGCATATCTTTGATGTAGCTGATATTATGTAAACTAGCTCTGCTTACATCTGTTCCTTCCAGATCAACGGTATCAAATATAGCCACAGGATTTATAAGTCCTGTTCTGGACGGGCTCCATTCTATCTCTCTCAGAACAGTCTCCGCTTCCTCATCTCTCCACTTAAATGCTATGGCACTACGTGGGAATTTTGCAGTAGTTCCAAGGCTGATACCATACTCAATATCATCATAGCTGAGAACCAGACCATCCGTCGGAAAATCATTTCCCGGTATTTTATCTGAGAAAATCTTTACTGTATCCGGAAGCGTAGCCGCTGTAACTCTTTCGAACTCCACCACTTCAAATCCAAGAGATTTAAGATAATCAAATCTCTTTTCAAATGAATTTCCCAGCTCAGAAAGAAGCTCTGCATCGTCCGGCTCAACCATAGAGAAGGCATAAAATCTGACACTTCTTTCAGCCGTGACTTTGGAGTTCAGCTGTCTTACAGAGCCACTGCACAGATTTCTCGGATTCTTATATTTAGCATCAGCATCCGTTATGGAATCATTTATTCTTTCAAAATCAGAATAGGTAATGATTGCCTCACCTCTGATGGTCAGTCGTCCCATATAATTTATGCTCTTAGGGAGATTTACAAATGTCTTTGCATTTGGAGTAATTACTTCTCCTATCTCTCCATTACCACGTGTTACTGCTTTTATCAGTCCACCATTCTCATAGGTAAGTACGACTGTCAGACCATCCATCTTCCAAGATAGAAGGCCTTCCTTATCACCCAGCCAGCTGACAAGAGCATCAACTTCCTTTGTTTTGTCCAGGGAAAGCATTCGGGCAGGATGCTTCTCCTTTGGAAGCTCACTCACCACTTCATAACCAACATTCTGGGTCGGACTATTTGCAAATACCGTGCCTGTTTCTGCCTCAAGCGTTACCAGTTCATCGTAGAGCTTATCGTATTCAAAGTTGGACATTATCTCAACATCCTCAGCATAGTAAGCCCTTGAAGCACGATTCAGTATATCTATCAATTCCTTTATTCTGTCTATTTTATTCATGACACCCCCGAAAATGAATCATTAGCAGCAAATCCTCTAGACTCATTTTTCTCCACATAATTTTCGTAAGGTTCTTTCTTCTTCAGCAGTAAGCTCTCTATATTCACCTGCTGCAAGTTCCCCCAGTCTGATATTCATCACACGTATTCTTTTCAGATAGACCACTCTGTAACCGAAATGTTCGCACATCCGCCTTATCTGACGGTTGATACCTTCTGTAAGGATTATGCTAAATGTATTTCTGCCTATCTGTTTTACAGCACATTTCTTAGTGGTTCTTACTAGCTTCTCTTTATTCTTATCATCCTCTATTTCGAGAGTAACTCCATTTCTCATACCACTTACGAAATCTGCCGTCAGCGGTTTATCTACACGTACCACATACTCCTTCTCATGGTTATTTCTGGCCTTCTGTATCTGATTAGCCAGCTCGCCATCATTAGTAAGAAGCAGCAGTCCCTGGGAATTCTGATCCAGTCTTCCCACATAATATAACATTTCCGGGTAATCAAGCTTTCTAAAGATGCTGTTTTTGTCGGCATCCTTTGAGGTACATACAAGTCCTAAAGGTTTATTGTAGGCGAGAATCACTTTCTTAACGCCAGCATTTTTTACAACCTTTCCCTGATAGATAACCTCATCCCCAGGACCAACCTTATCTCCGGGCACAGCAACTCTGCCATTCAAAAGAATTTCTCCATTTGATATAGCTTCATCGGCCCGTCTCCTTGATAATACTCCGGCTATGCTCATGTATTTATTTATTCTGATTTTTTCGTTTTTATCTGTTATTTCCATTCCAAAAATATACCATTTTTTTTAATATTTTTCAATTTATTACTTAATCTGACAGATATATGATTTTCCCACTTTTTTATTTAATTAAATAAATAAAAATATAGTAGCATTTTTTTTGAATCAGAGTTATAATAATTAAGATTTGCAACCAATTAACATTATATTTTTAAGTTTTGCTGTCATTTTACAAAACAATCAGGAGATAGTCATGGATAAAATAGACATTAAGATTCTTTCTCTCTTACAGGAAAATGCAAGATATCCTCTTAAATATCTTGCAGAAAAAGTTTTTCTATCCTCTCCGGCTGTATCTGCCAGAATAGAACGACTTGAAAAGCAGGGAATTATCAAAGGCTACCACGCCACACTTGATCCCATTACGCTTGGGTATCACATCACTGCGTTTATCAATCTGACCCTGGAACCACATCAGAAGGCTGACTTCTATCCTTTCATCGAGGATTGTCCAAATGTACTTGAATGTAATTGTGTGACCGGTAACTACTCTATGCTGATCAAGGTGTGCTTCCCCAGCACTCAGGAACTGGATCATTTTATAGGTCAGCTTCAGGCCTATGGAAAAACAGAGACTCAGATAGTATTCTCTACTCCTGTAGAACCTAGAGGTATCGATACATCAATTCTTGAAAAGACTAAATAATTCATTAAAGAAGAATTTATTAAAAAAGAACCGCATCGCCGCGGTTCTTTTAATTATATTCTGGTTTTGGTTCCAGTTTATGTCCTTGTTTTATTTCTAGCTTAGGTCCTAGTTACCAAGTCTGTCCAGGAATTCCTTGAATGCAGGATCCTGCTCAGCCTTCTTTTCTTCATCAGCTTTTACCATCAGGTAAAGATCCTGAATATCTTTATTCTTTCCAGCCTTCTCGATGTACTTGTTTACAGAGTCATCCAGAGGTCTGTTATCTATCAGATATTTACCATCTTCCTTAACTATATAAAATGGTCCAAGCATATCAAGCGGAGTTGATTCAACATTTACGATAGAAATATTTGCTACAGCATAAACAAGTGTATCTGATGGATTCTTGCCCTCTACAGAATAACAGTTAATGTTACTGTAAGCTGTTATTATCTTGGATTTATTCTGAACATTTGTCATATCATCATACTGTGACGGATCTGTTACACAGGACTTAAGTATATCCTGATCTCCGGCAGCTGTAGCACTGAGATATGTAATGATAAGAGCATTTATATCAGGATTTGCATTTGTCTGATATGCAAATCTCGTTGTAAAGCCCAGGTCTTCACTAACTATGTCTCTCTTCTTATACGCTATGCAGCCAAACAGTCCAAGGACAACAAGAAATATTATCCAGACTGCAAGAAGTATACCTCTCTGTTTTACCTCTTTTTTTCTATTTCGTGCCATAATTAATTCTCCCTGTTATAAATATTTTTATAGTGAACCAGACGGGAATCGAACCCACGCACATGGCTCCGGAGGCCATTGCTCTATCCACTGAGCTACTGGTTCATTTCTTCAGCCTTTAATATATCCATTTCTATCTGTTTAGTCAAGTCATCTATTGAGTCAAATTTCTTCTCAGGACGAATAAAAGCCACTGGTTCCACTTTTATATCAGCACCGTAAATGTCTTCGCTGAAATTATATATAAATGTCTCTATGGTTATCTGATCACCGTCATCAATAGTAGGTCTTATGCCTATATTGGTAATTCCTCGATATTCTTTCACCTCTGCAGCGTCCATATCACCTTTATCAGATATATAAACATTGCTTGCATAGACTCCATGTCTGGGAATGTATTTGGACTGCTCCACCTTCAGATTTACCGTAGGAAATCCCATGGTTCTTCCAAGTTTTTTTCCTGATTCAACAGTGCCACTTAGAGAAAAACTATAACCAAGAAGTGCAGATGCCTGACTGACCTTTCCTTCTTCAAGAAGTTTTCTTATTCTGCTGGAGCTTACTACTTCTCCATCCATCATAAGCTTCTCTACAACGTCGACCTTGAAATCGTATTTTTGTCCAATTTCTCTCAGAGTATCAACATTTCCAGCTCTGTCTTTTCCAAATCTGAAGTCTTCACCCACCACCAGATATCCGATAGCCATTTCATCAACCAGAGTTTTTTTAACAAATTCTTCCGGGCTCTGTGCAGCAAATTCCGGAGTAAACTCTAAATACCGCATTCCTTTTATATGTGGAAACCGCTCCTTTAGGAATTTCTCCTCTTCTACTTCAGTAAGAAGACGATTTCCTTTCATAAGAAGCTTGCAGCAGACAGCCTCCAGATTTAATTCTTCAGCAGCTTCAGATACCTTTCTAAGAAGGATCTGATGTCCCAGATGAAAGCTTTCAAATTTTCCAATTGTAATTGCTGTTTTATTCATATCTGCCATTAGTTAAAAGGTCTTAAAGCATTTTAAAAACCTTCAGATTATCGTTATATTTATCGTATGTATAAAGAGCCCTCAGCTCATCTCCCATATATACCAGAAAGAACTCCGTATCCCTCAGAACTGAATCTGCAGGAACTGATTCAGAGGACTCGCTTTTCTGGTAAACAGCCTCCACAGGAAGCCTGTTACCATTTGTCAGTAGTTTTTCAAATTCAGTTTTTATGTAAACCGAAGGATAGCTATTAAGCACTGCTTCGATAGGAAGCACCGTATCCTCAAGACCGCCATCTTCAGCCTTTTCCTTTATAGCCTGCAGTTCTGACAGACGGTAGGCGTCCTTTGCATAAAGTCCGTTGATTTCATCTCTGACAAGGGCTGACATAGTTGCATAAACTCCCAGTTTTTCGCCCATATCCCTTATCAGACTTCTGATATAGGTTCCTTTTGAACACTCAACCTCGAAGCTTATCTCACGCTTTTCTATGTCAATACCTACCAGCTTTATATCATATATTTCTATTGGTCTGGGTTCTATCTCGATCTCTATACCGGCTCTGGCATATTCGTAGAGTTTTTTCCCATTGACCTTTATCGCCGAATATCTGGGTGGAATTTGAAGACTAACGCCAAAAAAACTCTTGAAGCAGTCTGTTACTTCTTTTTCAAAACTTTCAGAAGTCATTCTGGCAGTAACTTCATCAGACGTTACACTGTTCATCTCTTCGCCAGTTATATCATCCGTGGTAGTACTATAGCCCAGTCTCATGGTAGCGATATATTTCTTATTATGGGATATTATTAAGTCAGCAAGTTTTGTGGCCTTTCCCAAAACTACTATGAGTACTCCCTCAGCCATGGGATCCAGCGTACCTGTATGTCCCACCTTCTTCTGACCATAAATACCTCTCAGTTTTGCAACCACATCATGTGAAGTAAAACCCTGCTCTTTATAGATATTTACTATTCCGTCATACATTTCAGTACCTTAATACTCTCTTTGAATCGGTTTTTCAGATATTTACTTAAGCTGTTCTTTTGCAAGTTCTATAACCTTCTCAAGAGCTTCTTCGAAGGTTTCTTCAGTTTCAAAACCGGCAGCTCTTATGTGTCCGCCGCCTCCGAAGGTAGTAGCGATCACATTGACATCCACATAACTCTTGGCTCTGAGACTGAATTTGATAGTCTTCTTAGTTCTATGATAAGCAAATATAGCCACTTCTACGCCATCTGTAAGTCTCAGCTGCTCTACTATTCCATCAGTATCCATGGTGGTACATTTCATTTCCTTGAACAGCTCCTTTGTGATATATCCGGAAATGATTTTTCCTTCTTCATGAAGCTGGGAATCAAGAACGACTCTGGACATCAGTTTGTTCTGCTTATATGTCTTTTTATAAAATGTATCATCTATGATTACTTCTGGCTTTGCACCTTTTTCTATAAGGAGACCTGCCAGTTCCATAGTCTTTCTGGAAGTATTACTATACTTAAATACTCCTGTATCATGTACCATACCCAGATAGAGACAGTTAGCAGTTTTTGCACTTACCTTGTCCATATCCAGCAGATCACACATAGTTTCACATGCACTGGATGCCTCAGGGACTATATAACAGAAATCACCAAAGCCTTTGTTGCTCACATGATGATCTATACAGATAGTTGTTATGGCACTGTTATACATTTCCTTAAAGATTCCAAGCCTGTCCATGTCAGATACATCTATGGAAATAGCCAGGTCATAACCAGTGGTAACCGGCTCATGCTTAATCTTTCTGTAGCCGGAAAGAACACTGAAGGATGATGAGCACTTCTCATCATACACATCAATTGTCTTCCCTTTATAATTTTCATTAATGTAATTATACATGGCAAGATTCGATCCGATACAATCGCCATCCGGATGAATATGACCTATTATAGCTATCTTATCCGCAGCATCAATGAGCTGTCTGAACTTTTTAGCCTTTTTGATAATGTCTACTCCCATGTTTTTCTCCTGTCATTAACTTTCACTTCACCTAAAGTCACCAAAGATGTACTCTGGAGACTACTCATCTTCTTCCTCTTCTGTTTCAGATGATTTTCCGACAATGTCATCTATCTTCTTCGACATCATTACACCATATTCGATGGATTTATCAAGGATAAATCTAACCTCAGGTGTATTTCTGAGATTAAGTGTCTCTGCAAGACGCTTGCGAACAAAACCGCTGGCACTATTTAATGCCTCCATGGTCTTTGTTGTATCCTCCTCAGAACCAAGTACAGATATATAACACTTGCATTCCTTGAGGTCGTTGGTCACATCACATTTGACCACCGAAACCATGGTACTCTTGCGAGGATCCTTGATTTCAAATTCGATTATATGGCTGATGGTTCTCTGAACGTCGCTGTTAATACGACCTCCACGTGAATTATTCTTTCTCATATCTTCTTCCTTATCCTGTAGAATCACCTTGAGTCATCAGGGGATGTCCCCTCAGACTCATTTTGACTCATCTATCAGTCGCGAGGAACTTCGACCATCTTGTATACTTCTACAGTATCGCCTTCCTGAATCTCGTTATAATTCTCAAATACGATACCGCATTCATAACCGGCCTTAACTTCCTTCGCATCATCATTAAATCTCTTGAGGGATGCAATCTTTCCTTCCCAGATCTGGCTTCCACCACGTGAAATCCTTGCCATGGAATTTCTTTCAACTGCACCATCAAGTACGTAACTACCTGCTATTGTTCCAACACCAGAAGCCTTAAAGGTCTGTCTTATCTCAACATGTCCGATAACTTTTTCCTCAAATATAGGATCAAGCATACCCTTCATAGCTGATTCGATATCATCTATAGCATTATAGATAACTCTATATAATCTTATGTCAACCTTTTCTTCATCGGCTGCATTCTTAGCAATTGGTTCTGTACGAACATTAAATCCGATAATGATAGCATTAGATGCAGCTGCAAGACTGACATCGCTCTCATTAATAGCACCAACTCCTGAGTGGATACATTTAATAACTATCTCTTCATTTGAAAGCTTCAGAAGACTCTGCTTCAGTGCCTCAACTGAACCCTGAACATCGGCTTTGATAATGATGTTGAGTTCCTTAAGAGTACCCTCCTGCATCTGTGAGAAGATATCATCAAGAGACATTTTAGCCTTTGTCTCAGCTATCAGGTTTTCCTTACCTCTGATGACAAATGCATCACTGATGGAACGAGCTTCCTTCTCACTGTCTGTTGCTATGAATATCTCACCTGAATTCGGAACTGTTGAAAGACCAATAACCTCAACAGGCATTGAAGGAGTTGCTTCCTTCATACTTCTCTGCTTATCGTCTGTCATAGCTCTTACACGACCATGTGACTCACCGATAGCAATGAAGTCACCGACTTTAAGTGTTCCCTTCTGAACCAGAAGAGTTGCAACGGATCCACGGCCTTTATCAAGCTTAGCCTCGATAACGATACCACGAGCCTTTCTGTTAGGATTTGCCTTAAGCTCAAGGATATCGCTGGTAAGCAGGATCATTTCAAGAAGGTTATCAAGACCTTCATGTGACTTGGCAGATACAGGACAGAATATGGTATCTCCACCCCAGTCCTCAGAAACAAGTCCGTATTCAACAAGCTCCTGCTTTACTCTTTCAATATTTGCACTTGGTTTATCTATCTTATTTACAGCAACAATGATCTGTACTCCTGCTGCCTTGGCATGATTGATAGCTTCGATAGTCTGTGGCATAACACCATCATCAGCAGCTACAACAAGAATAGCTATATCAGTAGCAAGTGCACCACGAAGTCTCATGGATGTAAATGCTTCATGTCCAGGAGTATCAAGGAATGTAATTCTCTTGTCATTTACCTTAACTGTATAAGCACCGATGTGCTGTGTGATTCCACCAGCCTCACCCTCTGTAACGCTTGTTTTTCTGATTGCATCCAGAAGTGAAGTCTTACCATGGTCTACGTGACCCATTACGCAGACTACAGGTGGTCTTGTAACAAGTGAGTCCTCAGGATCTTCTATATCCTTCAGAGCCTCTTCAACTATATCAACCTTTACTTCCTGCTCACAGATAATATTATACTCAAGAGCAATCAGTTCGGCCTCTTCATAGGTAAGATCTGTATTAACTGTGTA
This sequence comes from uncultured Lachnospiraceae bacterium, assembly GCA_902782695.1. Taxonomy (GTDB): domain Bacteria; phylum Bacillota; class Clostridia; order Lachnospirales; family Lachnospiraceae; genus Eubacterium_Q. Next base: position 11,260 of record CACZOE010000132.1, read on the forward strand.
CATTTTTCCTTCAAGGAAGAGTTTCTTAATGAGCGCATTTACAGGCTGCTTGATTTTGCTTGCAAACTCGCTGAGAGTAAGTGTTTCAGGAAGTGTAATGGTCTTGATTGTTTCTTCTTCCTTCTTCTCCGGCTTCTTATTCTGCTTCTTCTTTCTCTCTCTTATCTCTTCTGTTTCTCTGAAGTCATTCTTCTTTCTTCTGTCGTCACGTCTGTTTGAACGGCTTTCTCTGTTCTCTCTGCGGGCTTCCTTTTCCTTATCCTTGGATTTGTCACCCTTACGTGAGCTCTTCTTATTTTCTACAGGAGCAGCCTCAGCTTTATCAACCTTGACTCTCTTATCGTTTTTCTTCGCTCTGTCGTCGTCTCTTCCTTCAGACTTTCCGCGATTCTTATTGTCCTTCTTGAAATCAGGCTTATCCTGCTTCTTGTCAAATTTCTTTTCAGGCTTATTATCTGCTTTTGGCTTGTCCTGTGGCTTGTCAGCTGCCTTGGTTTCAGCTGTTTTTTCTGCTGTTTTATCAGCTGACTTTTCTGGCTTCTCCTCGGTTTTTTCTTCAGCCTTGGCTTCAGCCTCAGCCTTTGCTGCTTCCTCTGCCGCTGCCTTCTCTGCCTCAGCCTTTGCTGCTTCCTCTGCAGCCTTCTCAGCTGCTGCTTTTTCTTCAGCTTCCTTTGCTGCAGCTTCTGCTGCTGCTTTCTCAGCTGCTGCTGCCTCTGCTGCTGCCTTTTCAGCCGCTGCTGCCTCTGCTGCTGCTTTTTCCTCAGCCTTTATTTCTTCTTCTGTCTTCTTTGGTTCCGGCTTAGGTGCTATAACTGCATCCGGTCTTGTAGAAGCAGTAAGCCTTCCAACTCCAGGTCTTGTGGATGC
>CACZOE010000133.1 GCA_902782695.1 uncultured Lachnospiraceae bacterium
AAAGGATGGTGATTAGATGGAGCAGGATTTGGAGTATGATCTTGACGACAGAAAACAGACCATCCTCAAAGTTATCATTTCCAATTACCTCGAAACGGGTGAACCTGTAGGTTCACGTACTATTTCGAAACAGTCAGAATTAAACCTCAGTTCAGCCACCATCAGAAATGAGATGGCAGACCTTGAAGAACTGGGATATATTATTCAGCCCCATACTTCTGCAGGACGTATACCTACCGATAAGGGTTACAGATTTTATGTAGATAAGGTTATGTCAGAAAAACAGGAGTCTGAAAAGAAAGAAGGGGCACTGCTTGAGAGAGTTGATAAATTGGAGGCTCTCCTGATGCAGGTTGCGAAGGTTCTGGCATATAATACGCAGTATGCCACCATGGTAACTACGCCGCAGCTTATGAATAAACAGGTTAAATTTATTCAGCTGTCACAGGTGGACGATGAAGAACTGGTTGCAGTAATAGTAGTCGGAAATAATATTGCGAAGAATCAGCTGATTAAGGTTTCCAGACCTTTATCAAATGAAGAGGTACTTAAATTTAATCTGCTTCTGAATACATTCCTTCAGGGCATATCTGTTGATCAGATAAATATCGAGATGATGCAGACTATGAAGAAGGAAGCTGGAGAATATGCAGATATCCTTGAAAGCATATTTGAAGGTATTGTAGATGTTGTAAAAGAAGCCGAGGAAATGAAGATATATACAAGCGGTGCGTCAAATATTCTGAGGTTCCAGGAACTTGGGGATGTTTCGAAGGCCACGGCTTTACTTGAGACATTTGAGGAGCAGACCGGTCTGAATGAGCTTGCTGATGAAACTCTGAGATCTGAAGATAGTGAGCATAATATTCAGATCTATATCGGTGATGAAGCTCCTGTGCAAAACATGAAGGACTGTTCAATCATTACTTCAACGTATCAGCTTCCTGAAGGGGCAAAAGGAACTATAGGTATTATAGGTCCTAAGCGTATGGATTATAAAAAAGTTGTAAGTACGTTAAAGACTCTGACAGATGAGCTGGACACAATTTTCCGAAATAAAGAGACAAGGAGTGAAGATTAATGGCAAAAAAGAGCATGAATGAAAAGCTCAAGAATCTGAAAGCTGAAAAAGAAGGCGATGCACTTCCTGACGAGCAGAAGATAATCATTACCGATGGTGATGACCGTGGTGGAACCTGGGCCGGCATAGCTGAAGAGCTGGATATTGATCCTAAGGACCAGCCAAAGCCAACGCCTAAGAAAAACCGCAGAGGAAGCAAGGCTGTACAGGCTGAACTGGAAGCTGCAAAAGAGGCTGCTGAAGGAAATAAAGAAAAATACACAAGACTTCTTTCAGAGTTCGATAACATGAGAGCTCGTAATGAAAAAGAAAATTCAGAAATGGCTGATAGAGGAGCCATGGAAACACTTAAAAAGATTCTTCCTGTAATAGATAATCTTGAAAGGGCACTTGAAACTGTTCCAGAAGATGAAAAGGGAGCTTTCGAAGAGGGTGTTGAGAAGATATATAAACAGCTTATGGATACGCTTAGTGAGATAGGAGTTTCTCATATGGATCCGGTTGGAAAGGAATTTGATCCAACATATCACAATGCGGTTATTCATGAGGAAGATGAGAATCAGGAAGAAAATATAGTTGTTGAAGAAATGCAGAAGGGCTATATGTATAAGGATCATGTTCTTAGACATTCAATGGTTAAGGTAGTTAATTAAGTCACATTTTACGAAGTGAAGTGTGACAGGATTACAAAGCATCCAAGCAGTGTTTTCGAAGCAAAACAGGTTTGATGCTGGACTGATTAATAGAGTTTAATAATTTATGGAGGATATATAAAAATGGGAAAGATTATAGGAATTGACTTAGGTACAACAAACTCATGTGTTGCTGTTATGGAAGGTGGTAAGCCTGTCGTTATTACTAACGCAGAAGGCTCACGTACAACACCATCTGTAGTAGCTTTCCTGAAGTCTGGAGAAAGAGTAGTCGGTGATGCTGCTAAGCGTCAGGCTGTTACAAATGCTGACAAGACTATCGCTTCAATCAAGAGACATATGGGTTCTGATTATAA
>CACZOE010000134.1 GCA_902782695.1 uncultured Lachnospiraceae bacterium
GCAGAACAGTTCGACGATATAACCATGATGTGTCTCAAATATAATGGTCCTGCATAAACATGTCTGTAAACAGCCAGTTTTGATATTAGATGCATCTCTGGTAAATAAGTTGAAGAATAAGATGGATTTTTAGGATAAATTCCGGTTTGTAGAGGAATTAACGAAGAGTATATGAATACTAGAGATTATTTAAATATTTTACATATTGCTGAACGTTTAAAGGATACTCCCAGACACTGTACTACAAGTAAAAGAAGGGTAGAAAGTGTAGCGGAACATAGTTGGAGAGTATCCCTTATGGCATCTCTTTTAAGAAATGAGTTCCCTGATGTTGATATTGATAAGGTTGTAAATATGTGTCTTATTCACGATTTGGGAGAATGCTTTACCGGAGATATTCCGGCGTTTGAAAAAACAGATCAGGATAGAAATATGGAAGATGTATTACTTGATGAATGGGTTGAGAGCTTACCTAAGGAAGTATCGGATTATATGAAAACGCTTTTCTTAGAAATGAACGCTCAGGAAACAAAAGAATCTAAGCTTTATAAAGCTCTTGATAAGCTTGAGGCGTTGATTCAGCACAACGAATCACCTATAGATACATGGTCTGAAAATGAGTATGAACTTAATAAAACATATGCTTTTGAAAATGTAGAGTTTTCTGAATGGCTTATGGAACTGCGAAAAGATATACTGCAAGACACTATTGATAAAATTGATTCTTTATGGAATTGAAAGATAGAGGAGGATCCTTTATGGTTTTCACGGGAATAACACGGACATTTTCCACTCGGAATGAACAACAGTATGAAACGATTGGCGCATTTTGGTCAGAGATGGAACGTAAATATGACTGCGCTCGTCTGCGTGGGCTGGGTTATAACTGGACAGTAGATTCCATTGAGTATGTGATAGGTCTTATTGACGGTGTCGTAGAAAGTCGGGTATGAAATCTTTGACAAAAGAGAAGTTAATGACGAACTTGTTTTTGTTTTTATGGAAAAGAGGAATTAACAACTTTATTAAACTGTATTTTTATGGTGCTTTTGATGGTGCATATCTAGCTCAGTGTGAGGACTGGGAAGAAGATCCGGAAGATAAGAGTACCTGGGTTCGGTAAAGATGAACAGAGAAAAATACTGTCTAGACTATATTGAGAACGCGGAGAGTTTTTTATAAATGTCAACAAAGCTTTTAATAGGATTAAAGAAAGATACGGTTGTTTTAACGCCTCACCAGGAAACCTGGGAAATCGAGGGCGCAAATATATGTAATAAGATTAAAATGGTTCTTGGTGACGACGCTGTGGATGTTCAGCATGTTGGAAGTACATCGATTAGAAGCATATGCGCCAAGCCCATCATTGATGTGGCTGTAGCAGTCAGGTCGTTTGATGACATTATGAAGCATGACAAAGAATTGGCCGAAAATGGTATCATCTACCGGAAGCAGGATATTCCTGGACAGCATCTTTACCGCTGTGGTGATTTTGATCATGATATCATTACACATTTTATTCATGTTGTTATAGCTGATTCAGACGCATGGCATAATTACATAAATTTCAGAGATTATCTGAATTCACATTTGGAAGATGCAAAAGCCTATGAACAGTTAAAACTGGAGCTGTGGTCTAAATACCCTGAAGACAGAGATTCATATGTTGATGGGAAAAAGGAACTTGTTACTGAACTGCTTGCAAAAGCAAAAAAGTGGGCAGAAATGGTATAACTCGTATAGGATTAATATAAAGTGATTTTGAAAATGTGAGAGAGGTTATATATGAATACGGTAAGAAAAGCAAAAATAGAGGATATTCCGGCTATACTTGAGCTTTTGGTGCAGGTTGATATGGTGCACCATAATGGACGGCCGGATCTCTTCAAAGGACCTGCAACTAAGTATAATGCTGAGGAACTGAAAGAGATTATTTTTAATGCTAAAACACCAGTTTTTGTCTGTGTTAATGATGATGGGAAGGTTCTTGGACACCTCTTTGGAATGTTTAAGCAAAGACAGGATGATTCTGTTCAGACGGCTATAAAGACTCTTTATATAGATGATATATGTGTGGATGAGGCGGCTCGAGGACAAGGTGTAGGTCGGACATTATATGACTTTATTAATGGATTTGCAAAACAGGAAGGGTGTTACAACATTACTCTTAATGTATGGTGCTGCAACCCTGATGCGATGAAGTTTTATGAAACGATGGGGCTTGTTCCTCAGAAGATATGTATGGAACAAATACTATAAGAATGTTTAAAGATAAATGGGGGGATTATATGTCGATACAAAGTTTTATATTTAATAAAATGTGCGCGAAATCTGATGCGAAAAGAGATGCAGGGCTGGAAATCCCTGAAGGCGTTGAATACATTCGCGATATCAGATATGGCAGAAATAAGAAATATCACACTCTTGATGTGTGCTGGCCAAATGTGATTGAAAACGGGGAGTGTCATAAGATTATTGATTCGTCTGCCGATAAGCTGCCGGTCATAATCAGTATTCATGGTGGTGGATATGTATACGGTTCTAAAGAATTATATCAGTTTTATACGGCGAGCCTTGCCCAGGCAGGATTTACTGTGATAAATTTCAATTACAGACTTGCCCCGAAGTATCATTTTCCTGCACCTCTTGAGGACTTAAACCTGGTTTTTAAATGGATGATGTCGAATAAAGATGATTATCCGATTGATAAGGAAAATGTATTTCTTGTGGGGGATTCAGCCGGCGCCCAGCTGGCAAGCCAGTACGGTGTGATATATTCAAATAAAGAATATAGAAAAATCATGGGCTTCAGGAAGCCGAAGATAGCTATCAGAGCCATAGGCCTGTGCTGTGGAATGTATGACCTGAAGAATGATATTGAAGAAAATGGCTGTAAGGGATTAATGAGAGATTATCTCACTTCTGATCCATTTCAGTTTGGCGAAAAGCTGGATATTCTGGAACATCTCGACAAGGATTTCCCGCCGGTTTACATTTTCAGTGCAAAGGGGGATTTTCTGCTGAAAAACTGCGAACCGATGGTCGAGTTCCTAAGGGATAAGGGCGTGGAATGCGAGTACGAGATATTTGGAACAGAGAAAACAGGTCATGTATTTCATGTTAATATGAGAGATGAATTCAGCTCTGAAGCAAATAGAAAGCAGCTGGAGTTCTTTAAGAAACATATCCGGACAAGTTCTGTTTTGAATATATAAAGAAATCGTTGACCGTTTAACAAACCTAGTATAATTTTAGTTTTTTGTTATACATATATAAAGAATAGTGGAGAGAAAGTATGAAAAAATTTGTTTTTGTTTTATGTTTAATGATTGCGGCTTCTTGTATCGGATGCGGCTCGTCTGGTGGTACAAATAAACCTGACGCAGAGAGTAGTTCCGACGTGGGGGATACGGAGGCGGCAGTGGTTGAGGATGCAGCATCGGAAGATAATGAAACAGAAGACGTATCGGAAGATGATAAATCAGGTGAAGATAACTCGGATAACAACTCAGATGATGATAAATCGGATGAAAACAATTCAGAAGATAATAAATCCGAAAGCTTAACTAAGTACAATTCATTTATTAATGACTATACATCATTTGAAGTGACCTCATCTAATCTGAATAACGGTGTTTGGGATGATATAATTTCTAACACTGATAAGGGTTCAAATAAGTCTCCTCAGCTGGAGTGGAGTCCGGTAGAAGGCGCTGGCCTTTATGTCATTATCATGGATGATCCGGATGGTGGAGACTGGATGCATTGGAAATCGGACAATGTAACCGAGACAAGTCTTGCGGAAGGCTGGGCTCCGGCTTCCGATTACATAGGACCATATCCGCCTAACGGTTCAACTCATACATATGAAATATATGTTGTCGCTCTAAAAGCAGCGGTTGAAAGAGTAAAGGGCTCCTTCAATGGCCAGAATCTGAAATTTGAGGAAAACTTTAAAAACCTCGATGTCGATGCAGACGGTAATAGTGGAAATATAATCGCTGTTGGAAGGATATCAGGAACATTTACGGGAAGCTCGTCATCGGCTTCTAAACTTGAGAATGTTGTGCTTGAAGAGGGCAACAAGTATAACTGTACTTTTGAAGATGTAGAGCACGACTTTGTCATCAGTCTTCCACAGGAGAGTGAGAATGCACCTCTCATCGTGATGCTTCACGGAGCTGGTGATTCAGCTGAAAACTTCCAACTCACCAACGGTTTTGATAATGATGCTCTTCCGAAGGGCTACGCTGTCTGCTATGCTACCGGAACCGTCAACGCGAAGGCCGGAAGAAACTATAAGAGCTGGAATTATGGAAGGATCGATCTTGATTACAACGATGTCGGATTTATTAAAGCTCTCGTAAACTATCTGGTTGATGAGTACTCCCTCGATAAGGATCATGTGTTCTGTGCCGGTTTCTCAAACGGCGGATTCATGAATTTTAGACTCGCGCTTGAAGCTCAGGATACATTCCTTGCTTGCGCAAGTGTCAGCGGTGATCTTTGTAAGACGCTCTGGGACAAGCGTCCCGAAAATAATGACGTTGGTATGCTTGCAGTCTACGGAGAGATAGACGAAGCCGTTCCGAAGAATTTAGATGGTTCCGCAGAGACATCTCTTGATCCCGCTATTGAGGACGTCATTGATTACATGGCTTCTTCAAACGGACTCGAGATGCAGTCCGAAGGAGAGATAGGAGCCGGTTCGACCATCCGCAAGTACGGAGCGGACTCGGATAATGACATTGTGTGGAGCGTCGTCGTGAAGGATGGAAAGCACGGATGGCCGACTGAGGAGATTAACAGCTTCAGCGTGAATGATCTTATTCTGGAATTTTTCGAGAACTGGAGATGATCGTATAATTCAGATATTGAACTATAGTAAATATTTGAGAGATTTTTTTTAAGAGCTTTGATATTAGGATTATCTTGAACTTGTTAAATATCGAAAATTATATAGACTGCGGATGCTCATTAGTTAAGTGGGCATCCGTTTTATATTTTTGAATATATTATTTTGATTTTCTGAGAGTAGAATAATTTTAGCAACCGCTATATCAAGAATAATGCTGTTGATTTGGCAACACACGCCTCGCGCGTAGAGTGTCGCGAGCGACACTCTTTGTTCGAGGGAAAAGGGACATACTTATTTATAAGTAAGTTTGGGCTTTCAGATGACAAAAGCTTTATGATATATTTAATTATAGTTGAGTGAAGGTATATAAATATCAGTTGAGCGAAGATATATCAATATCAGTCTAGCGTAGATATATAAAATATCAGTAGAAAAAAATGAATGGAGATGTTTGAAATGTATATAGAATCTGAAAGATTAATAATCAGGTCAATAGAGCTTGGTGATGAAAAGACGTTTGCTGACATGGCAAAGGATGGAAGCCTCACAGAAATAGGCTTTGACGAATCATTTTCCGACTGGGCCGGTGGATGGATAAATGAAGCACTTGAGCTTACTAAGAAGGATGATCCAAGAACGGATTATATTCCATGTACTATTGTTCTGAAAGCTACAGGTGAAGTTATCGGAAATGTCGGTAATACTTATTATGAAGATACTGACCGGATAGGTATTTGCTATTTTGTCGGAGCGGCTTACAGAAGAAAAGGATATGTGAGTGAAGCCGTGAAGGCTTATGTTCCATTTTTCTTTGAGCACTATAATGAAGATGAGATTATCGCAACCATAAAAGATGTTAATGAACCTTCCTGGAAGACAGCAGAAAAATCAGGATTTAAACTGCTGGAGATTAAGATGTATAAAGACATTGATGATGAGAAGGAAGAATTATATAGATTCTATGCTGCAAATCGTGGATAGAGTTAAACAATGAGAAGCAGGGTTAATCGTTTGATGATCAGTGAGAAGTGTCGAAAGAGTTTACACGGGAAAATGTAGATTAGTAAGATAGTGAAAATGAAGATGATGAATAGGAAGAAGTAGAGGTATATACAAATGGTAATAAGACTTGTAAATGATAATGATATAAGCGGTCTTGCAAAGGCTATGTCTCAGTCATATTCTGAGGAACCATGGAATGAGAAATGGACCCCCGAAACTTCGGTAAGAAGAGTAAGCTCGATTATGGGTAATTTTGAAGCTATGGGACTTGCGGCTGAAGAAGATGGGCAGATTATAGCTGGATTACTTGGATTTATTGATCCATATGCTGATGAAGACTTTTTCTTTGTGGCAGAGCTTTTTGTTGTACCAGAGAGAAAAAAACAGGGAATCGGAAGAGCGTTGCTAAAAGAATTGGAAACAAAGTTAAAAGAGAAGAATATTCCTGTAGTACAGCTGATATCTATTGAGGAAAACCAGGAGTTTTATAATAAGTGTGGACTGAACAAAGATGCCTGTGGAGTAATGGCCAAAAGAATCTGAGTGATATATAGGAGTTAAATATATGGATTACAGCAGAAAAATATCTGAAAGGATGTGGAATCAGCCTGATAAAGGTGAGCTTGAAGCAAAGCGTGAGCAGACTTTCATTGATGATATAGTTCAGAAATCATATATAGAGAAGGAACTCTTATCACATCTGGATGGGATAGAGACAGCATATTAAGAAAAAAACCGGAACTTAAGGAAGAGGCTGCTGAGTGGTTCCATAGCAAGTGGGGAGTTCCAACAGAAGCTTATCTGGAA
>CACZOE010000135.1 GCA_902782695.1 uncultured Lachnospiraceae bacterium
CCAGAACCTGAGGTGACTGACGAAGGAACCACTTATCTGCCTTGTCACCTGCAAGTCTTGTACAGTGGATACGTGACTGCTGACCAGCACCGATTCCGATTGCAGCACCATTTTTTACATAGCATACTGAATTTGACTGAGTATATTTAAGTGTGATCATTGAGATAGCAAGATCAATCTTTGCTGAATCAGGGATGTCCTTAGCGTCTGTAACAACATTTGAGAAGAAGTCATCATCGATAACCAGCTCATTTCTTCCCTGTTCAAATGTAACTCCGTATACGTCCTTGGTCTCGATAGGAGCAGGTGTATAATCTGGATCAATCTGGATCACACAGTAATTTCCGTTCTTCTTAGCCTTCAGGATAGACAGTGCTTCGTCTGTATATCCAGGAGCGATGATTCCGTCTGAAACTTCTCTCTTAACGAGCTTAGCTGTATCTTCATCGCAGATATCTGAAAGAGAAATGAAATCACCGAAGGATGACATTCTGTCAGCGCCTCTTGCTCTTGCATAAGCACATGCAAGTGGACTAAGTTCGCCCATATCCTCAACCCAGTAAATCTTCTTCTCAACATCTGTAAGTGGAAGACCAACTGCTGCACCAGCAGGAGATACGTGCTTAAAGGAAGTAGCTGCTGGAAGACCGGTAGCCTTCTTCAGCTCTTTAACCAGCTGATAACCATTGAAGGCATCAAGAAGGTTGATATATCCAGGCTTGCCGTTAAGTGCTGTAAAAGGAAGATCACTTCCGTCCTTCATGAAAACCTTTGAAGGCTTCTGGTTAGGGTTACAACCGTATTTAAGTTCAAGTTCGTTCATTTTCTTTTCCTTTCATTATTTATTTTTATTAACTATTTTTGTCTCAACTGCACCAGTTTCAACATCAATGAATCTGGTGAAAAGTGAAACCTTGTTATCTTCATTAAGAGAGTTCCAGATAGTATCAGTAAATTCCTCCAGATTATCTGTCTCAATTGTTACAGGGGTAGGCTCGCCTTCGAAGCTAGGAAGTGGTTCACCGTCTCCCATATATGTATGAATGAAATGTGCTTCGCCAGCAAGAGGAACATCATAGGAGAATGTATATCTGTTGCAGGCTGATGGATCGCCGTTATTGCTCTTTAAGATAGACATTTCATAACTATATTTACCACCTTCAATATGAAGAACTCCTGAAATACGTGGTGTATAGTTAGGTGCATCAGGCTCGAATTCTCTGGTTCTGAGAGACTCTTCAAAGGTCTTTCCTTCGCTCATAAGATCATATACTGTATCTGTCTGATCTCCATTTGTTACAATAGTATCTGTGCCGCGAACACGTACAGGTGCATAGATTATAAGGCTTGGATCTTCCAGCTTGGAAGGGTCAAATGCCTCAGTTCTGATTCCATCACCTTCTGTAACAAAGATACGATTACGGCTGTTGGTAGAACGTCCCATGATGAAGTAACCGATAGCTGCCTTTTTTCCGTCAGGTGTAAGACCTATAACGATGCCTCTTCCAGGATAAGAAGTAGCTCCAACTTCGGTTCCAAGTGACACTTTTTTCATATTAATCCTCCTAAATGAAAAAATATTCTTTACTCTCTGGTTCATACATTTTCCTCATGTATCTGTAATTGCTGAAACCGGAAAAATACTATCAGGTAAACAGCAACTCTACTTTATCATAATGATAAAAAAAGTTCTACTCATAAATGGCACTTAATTTTGAAATCGTTATTTTTAACAGTGCATCTTTATATTAAGAGTCATTTGTGGTATAATTTTTCCATCTTTGGGTTAACTGGAGGCAGATATGTCAGCAAAAGATGTATTAAATGCGATAAAGCGTATATATGACTCTACGACGATTTTTAATTTTGGAGCACTTTTCAGCGATGTGACTCCTAATTTTGTTACCCCTGCAGAACCTGAAATAGGTGATAATGTAACTATCAGATTCAGAACAGCTAAGAATAACGCTGATGGCGTGGACCTCGTAGTAGGAGACGAACATTTCCCTATGGAGCTCACTGACAACAGCGGTATTTTTGATTATTACTCTATAGAGATTCCGGAAATGCGTGAGAAGTTCAGATACTATTTTGAGGTACATTCCGGAAGGTTAAATGTAGTTTATAACAGACTGGGTATTCTGAGGGATGCCAACCATGATTATGATTTCCAGATAGTTCCCGGTTTCAAGACCCCGGACTGGGCGAAGGGTGCAGTTATATATCAGATATTTGTAGACAGATTTAACAGAGGAGATGCCACCAATGATGTACTGGATGGTGAGTACTGTTATGTAGGTCGAAGAGTTTCCAGAGTAGAAGACTGGAACAAACTTCCTGAAAGCATGGACGTAGCGAATTTTTACGGCGGTGACCTTCAGGGTGTTATAGATAAGCTGGATTATTTAAAGGACCTGGGAGTAGAGGTGATATATTTCAATCCTATATTTGTATCGCCATCAAATCACAAATATGATATCCAGGATTATGATTATATAGATCCACATTTCGGAAGGATAGTTGATGATGAAGGCGAGCTGCTTCCTGAAGGGTGTATGGATAATTCTCAGGCTACCAGATATATAAACAGAGTTACAAATCTTGCCAACCTGGAAGCCTCCAACAGACTCTTTATCAAACTGGTGGAGAAGGCTCACAGAAGAGGAATAAGGATCATTCTTGATGGTGTATTTAATCATTGTGGTTCTTTTAATAAATGGCTGGATCGTGACCGTATATATGATCAGAATCCTGATTATGAAAAGGGAGCATATGTTTCAGCAGACAGCCCTTATAGAAGCTTCTTTAAATTCATGGATGAATATGCATGGCCTAATAACGACTCTTACAATGGCTGGTGGGGGCATGATACACTTCCAAAGCTGAATTATGAGGAGTCTGAAAAGCTCCATGACTACATAATGGAGATAGGTCGTAAATGGGTTTCTCCTCCTTTCAATGTGGATGGCTGGAGACTTGATGTGGCAGCAGATCTGGGTTATTCAGAGAACTATAACCATAAGTTCTGGAAGGACTTTAGAAGAGCTGTAAAGGATGCAAATCCCAATGCCATTATTCTGGCAGAGCATTATGACAGTCCGAAGGCCTGGCTGGATGGTGATGAATGGGATACCATCATGAATTACGGAGCTTTCATGGAGCCTATAACCTGGTTCCTTACAGGAGTGGAAAAGCATAGCGATGAGTTTCGTGGAGACTTTCTGGGTAATTCAGAATTCTTTAAAGGATCCATTCGTAACTGGATGTCCTACATGATGTACAATTCCCTCTATTGTTCCATGAACGAGTTATCCAATCATGATCACTCCAGATTCCTGACAAGGACAAATCACAGAGTTGGTCGTATAAATACACTTGGAGCAGAGACTGCAAATGAAAATGTAAACTATGGTATCTTCCGTGAAGCCGTGGTATTCCAGATGACCTGGCCGGGTGCACCTACCATCTATTATGGTGACGAAGCCGGAGTATGCGGCTGGACAGATCCGGATTCCAGACGTACTTATCCATGGGGACATGAGAACCGTGCACTTATAGATTTTCATAAGGATATCATTCACCTGCGTAATAAATTTGAATCCATAAGAACAGGTTCACTTAAGTTCCTGCATGGTGAGCACAGACTGATAGCTTATGGAAGATTTAACTATGAGGAAGCTGTAGCAGTAGTTATAAATAATGATTTCGTGGATAAGGAAGTAAAGCTTCATGTCAGAGAGCTGGGAGTTCATAACAACCGTATCATGAAAAAGATATTTACAACCTCAGAGGACGGTTATTATATGGGAGAAGAGGCCTACATGGTTCAGAACAATGTACTTACCGTTGTTGCACCAAGAGGGTCAGCAACCATATATGTCTGCAAACTATAAGAGTATAAATAATAATGAGTCAGCAGGGACATTTCCTGTTGACTCACTTTATATATTAGGAGAGAAAATTGGCTGATTTTATAATACATTCTGAATATGAGCCCACGGGTGATCAGCCCGAGGCTATAAAAGAACTGGTGGAGGGCTTTAAGGCCGGGAAAAAGAAGCAGACCCTTCTTGGTGTTACCGGCTCAGGTAAGACTTTTACCATGGCAAATATCATCAAGGCGCTGGGAAAGAAGACTCTTATCATGTCACATAATAAGACTCTGGCTGCCCAGCTCTATGGAGAGATGAAGGCATTCTTTCCGGAGAATGCGGTTGAATACTTTGTATCCTACTATGATTATTATCAGCCGGAGGCTTATCTTCCTTCAACTGATACCTACATCGCGAAGGATTCATCTGTAAACGACGAGATAGATATGCTTCGTCATAGTGCCACATCAGCTCTTGTTGAGAGAGATGATGTTATAGTTGTATCTTCTGTTTCCTGTATATACGGTATCGGAAATCCTGAGGATTATAAGTCAATGATGCTTGGACTTCGTCCGGGAATGGCTCTCGACAGAGATGTACTTATCAGAGAACTGATAGATATGCAGTACACCAGAAATGAAATGGACTTCAAGCGAAGCAGCTTCAGAGTAAAAGGTGATGTGGTTGACATAATTCCTGCCAACAGGGATGGAGAAGCTATAAGGATAGAATTCTTTGGAGATGAAATAGACCGTCTCTCAGAGTTTGATCCACTGACAGGAGAAATCAAAAGGGATATCACATTTACCTGTATATTCCCGGCTTCCTACTATGTAATAGCACCAACGAAGCTGGAGAAGGCGCTGAAGGAAATAGATGATGAACTGAGAGAACGTATAGTTTATTTCAAGTCACATGATAAGCTTCTGGAGGCACAGCGTATTCAGGAACGAACCGAGTTTGATATGGAAATGTTAAGAGAGACTGGATTTTGTTCCGGAATAGAGAACTATACCAGAATACTGGCAGGTGGAAAACCGGGAGAGGCTCCGGATACCCTTATGGACTTTTTCGGAGATGATTATCTGCTGATAGTAGATGAATCTCATCAGACACTTCCCCAGGTAAGAGGTATGTTCGGAGGAAATAAAAAGAGAAAAGAAACTCTTATCGATTTCGGTTTCAGACTTCCTTCAGCAATGGATAACAGACCGCTGAATTTTGAAGAGTATGAAAGCAGGATCGACAAGATTCTTTTCGTGTCAGCAACCCCTGGTCCTTATGAGGACGAGCATGAGGAAGGCAGAGTAGAACAGATCATCAGACCTACGGGTCTTTTGGATCCGGAGATAGATGTAAGACCTGTGGCAGGTCAGGTAGATGATCTCTATGCAGAGATAACAAAAGAAACTGAAAAAGGAAACAAGGTTCTGGTAACCACACTTACCAAGAGAATGGCTGAGGAACTATCAGACTATCTCAGAGGTCTGAATGTAAAGGTTAAGTATCTGCATTCAGATATTGATACAATGGAAAGAATGGAAATTGTAAGAGACCTTCGTCTTGGTGTATTTGATGTTATAGTAGGAATAAATCTGCTTCGTGAGGGACTGGATATTCCGGAGATTACCCTTGTAGCTATCCTGGATGCTGATAAGGAAGGCTTCCTTCGTTCGGAAACCTCTCTTATACAGACCATAGGCCGAGCTGCAAGAAATGTAGATGGTCATGTAATAATGTACGCAGATACTATTACAGAGTCCATGCAGAAGGCTATAGATGAAACCAACAGACGTCGTGAGATCCAGCAGAAATATAATGATGAACATGGAATCACTCCACAGACTGTAAGAAAGGCTGTCCGAGAACTTATATCCACAAGCCTTAAGGCTGCCGAAGAGGATGAGGCAGACAGACGAAAGAAAGTCGGCAAGGATCCTGATCTCATGAATAAGAAGGAACTCGGTAAGGAGATAGACCGCCTGACAAAGAAGATGAATCAGGCTGCATCAGAACTTAATTTCGAACTGGCTGCTATCCTTAGAGACGAGCTTATCGAGCTGAAGGTAAAGCTTCGGGACTATGATAAGTGAGTTATTTGAACCCCAAAAAAATATTATATTTTATGGATTAAAATATAGCTCCGATACAATAGAAAACCTTGAAATTAACATATGAATTCTGTATAATTGTGTCGATTGTTATGGGGAAGGGGTAGACATATTATGCGGGGTGAAGTGAACTCTTTTAGTTTAGTTCAGTTTGTTTCTGTGCAGTATAACTGCGCCCTTTTTTACATTTCAAAAAAATATTTTATTTGCAAAGATCACTGAATAAAGGAATATTCTCCTTTGTTCAGTGTTTTTGTTTGCAAAAAAGAAAGGATGGATGATATGAGAAAGAAGAAAAGTTTTAAGACGCGTTTTCTTTCTATTATGATGGCTGCAGCGATGACTGTTACCGGACTTTCAACCGGGACTGGTGGGCTGTCGATGAAAGTAGATGCGGCTGAGACTTCTGCCTCCGGAAATGCACTTAAGGCTATCGGAATTAATTCAGATGTAGCTCCGGATGGATTTGACGAGGATGATACCGAATCTAATCCTTACGGAAAGAAAACCGTAGTAGGCACAGTTTCTGATGAGGTTTATGTGGCACAGGTAGGTGAAAGTGGAAGTGCTATTATTGGTAATGAAAGGACAACGCCAACAGGAAGCACATATTCTTATTACAATTCCGGTACTACCAATGGAAAATATTTACTGACCTACAAGAATAATATTGTTTATGATTCATTGGGCAGATCTCATCTTGATGCTTATTACGTAAGTGAGGTTGCAGTTGCAGGTGATACAAATTCTGCTAATGCAAAAGCAGCCCTTACGGACAGAGGCTTTACTGTAATTGATTTTGATCTGAACAAGGATTCCGGAGGACGATATGTTTATATGGGATACAAAAGATCTTCGGATCCCACCCAAGCTATTACAAATATAATACTTGGAGTTGATTTCGGTTACAGCAAAGGAGGAACGGCCTATCCTCCTTCTACTCTGGAATTTCAGGATGATAACTATACAAGAGTTACGGCATACGGAGCGCAGGATTTCGTAAATGCAAAAGGTGACCTTAATATGGGAACTAAGAAGCATACTCATGCCATTTTTGCATATTATACCAAAGATAAGTATCAATCTTATTCAAGAACTGATAATTTGATAACCACCTTGTATGTTAATGAAACATATGATGAAGAAGATGGAGTAATGGGTTTCATATGTGAAGATGAAGATTATGATGAAGATGATCTGGAGAGTGGAGATATTCATAAATGTGATGACTTTAACCGTGGCGCCGCAGGAGCTAGTGTATACATGCATATGAATAAATTGCAGGTTAATTTTAGTAAAGTTGAAGGAACGGTCAAAACATCAGCTAATCCTGATGCAGTAAATAATGCTTCTATGAATAAGACTGCAGGTGGAAATTTTGATGGAAATGAAGAAGGAAAGAAATCTCAGTTTGCCATGGTCAGCAGTACTGCAGCCGGTGGGCTTAGTCTTAGCGTAATAGATGCTGTTAATCAGCATGCAAGTAAGTCAAAAACACTTACTTCTTCAATTCCTGCTACAGATAATTTGAGCGAGTTTTGTACCTATGCGGCATCAAATAGTCAAAACTACGATTCAAACGCACTCAAGGCTATGGCATCTATGAGTATTGTTGCAGGTGATTTTGACGGTAATGGAATTGATGAAATAGCAGTATTCAATCCGGGGTCCTCTACAGGTAAACGTATTGAAGTTTATTCACTTAAAACCTCACCTTCTAAATGTGATATATATGACATGGACAGCTGGGAAATAAAGACCACTATAGCAACATCAAGTAATGGAGTAGTTTCCCTGGATGCAGGTGATGTTAATCAAGATGGTATTGATGATCTTGTGGTTGGATGTGATTC
>CACZOE010000136.1 GCA_902782695.1 uncultured Lachnospiraceae bacterium
CAAGGTATCGAAGAAAAATAGAAGAAATAAAAATCAAATATGAAGGACATAATGTAATCATATTAAGTTTTATTAATGAAAAGGGTGGGAATTATAATGTATTGCAAGGGATTTAAAAGAAGAATAATTAGTTTGATTATTTCAATCGCAATGGTTATCAGTTTAGTTTCGGTTATGCCTGCTATGAATGTAAAAGCGGATAGCGTTGGTGAGGTTGATATCACTGATCTTAACGAATTATCCGGTGAATTTACAAAAACGGCAGGTCCTGAAGGTGCGGCTTATGATGCTGGAATGGTTCAGGTCAAGCTTCAATTACCTGAAGAATATAATTCGTTTGCTAAATTATATGCTGCCGGTTTGACTAGCGTTCAGGTTAAATTTTCAGTTCAGGACTATTCTGATTCAGTTACTTATAATAATACTGATATTGGTAATGTTAATAAACCTGGTGACGCCGGTTTTCAGCTGTTTTCATATTCAAAGGATAGAAATGGTGAACCTGTATGGGATAATAAAGGCGGATGGGGCGATCTTAGAAATTACGAAAAAAATAAATCAATATCTATAACATATAATTTTTCTAAGTTCTTTTCAAATAGCTTACTGTATATAGGATTTCAGTTTGCGTTACTAGATCCGTCTTCAGATATCACATATACAATTGAGTCTGTTAAACTTGTTTCAGGAAGCATGAATTGGGCAGGATACGATACTACTCCTGTTGATGATTCTGTAATAGATAGTGGATATGATCCGAAACCTAATTATGCTAAATTACTTCAGGAATCCCTTTATTTCTTTGATATGAATATGTGTGGTTCTGATGTTGATGAAAAAACAGGCGTTTTATGGAGAGGAAACTGTCATACAAATGACAAGACCACATATAACGGAAAAAATGTAGATGTTACCGGTGGATATCATGATGCAGGTGATCATGTTAAATTCGGTCTTCCACAAGCGTACTCTGCTTCAATGCTCGGAATGATATACAGAGAATATAAAGATGATTTTGAGGAATTAGGTCAGGATGAACACATTAAACTTCATCTAAACAGATTTGCAGATTACTTTAAGCGCTGTACAGTTATGGATGATGGAAATGTAGAGGCCTTCTGTTATCAGGTTGGAGATGGTGAAGATGATCATTCGTATTGGGGAGCACCTGAGGACCAGGAGGATAGAAATACTCACATCAAATTTACCTCACCTGAAAATCCGTGTACAGATATTGTAGCTGAAACAGCTGCAGCTCTGGCACTTCATTCTATTATATTTGATGATTCGGAAAGCCTGACTTATGCTAAGGCTCTGCTGGCTTATGCTGAAAAAGAAGAAAATGTGATGAAATGTGCATCCACGGGTAACTTTTATGATGGTAATAGTTATTTGGATGATCTGGCAAATGCCTCTTATTGGATATTTATTGCAACCAAAGATTTTGATTATCGTACAAAATATATAAATTATATGAGTGATAATGATGAGCAAGTCAAATGGTCCGAAATAAGTGGTGGAAATGTATGCTGGGATAATGTGTGTGCAGCAACTATGCTTGCACTGGATTATAGTACACTAGATACTTTAATAGCGAGTGGAATAAGTAAAATCTCTCCTCAGGGATATGCTTATATATCTGATGACAGTTATGGAACAGCCAGATATAATACAACGCTTCAGTATTTAACTCTGGCTTTTGATAAGCATAGACGTTCAAATGTCTATACAAAATGGGCAACCGGACAGATGAATTATCTGCTTGGGAATAATCCGGCAGGAAAATGCTATGTCATAGGATATAATGACCTGACTGTTAAATTCCCTCATCATAGAGCAGCTTCCGGATATACAGGTGGTGTTAAGCCTGATACTATGCCGGCGCATTTGATGCTTGGAACGCTGGTGGGTGGTCCATTAAAAGATGATTCTTTTGATGATGACGCTACTAAGTGGATGACAAATGAAGTGGCTCTTGATTACCAGGTAGGTCTGGTTGGTGCAGCGGTTGCTTTATATCATGTACATAAAAATGATCAAAATATAGATAATAGACTTCATTCAATTGCATATCTGAAATCAGTAGAAATAGATAAATATTATGGAAATGGTGATGATGATCCTTCTCATCCACACAATCCAAAATATACCGAAGCAAAAGATCCAACGTGCACAAAAGATGGAAATATTGAATATTGGTATTGTGACAGATGTGAAAAGTATTTCTCTGATAAGGCTTGTACTGAAGAGATAGAAGAAGATACTATTGCTATTTCAGCGACAAGTCATAATTGGAATGATCCGACTTATACCTGGACTGAAGGCGAAGATAGCGTTTCATGTAAAGCTGAAAAAACGTGTGAGAATAATACTGAAGACGGCTGTGTAGTATCTGAAACTGTAACTGTTTCAAAAGACAGTGTTGATATTACAGAAGCACCTGGTTGTGAAACAGACGGAAAAGGTACTTACACTATAAGTTTTAGTAATAAGGATTTTGAGACTCAAACCAAGGAATTTGTTATACCTGCAACAGGTCATGATTTTGATGATGTGGTATATACCTGGGCTGATGATAACTCAGCTGTTACTGCAACGAGAGTCTGCAAGAATGATCCTGAACATATTGAGACCGAAACAGTTAATGCTTCATACGAAGTTATTAAAGAAGCAACTGATTCAGAAGATGGCGTTGGAAAGTACATTTCTGATAAATTTGAAAATGAAATATTTGAAATTCAGACTAAGGAAGTTGTGATTTCTGCAACCGGAAATCCTTCAGGTCAGGATGAGCCGAAAGAGAAAGAAGAACCTGGAAAGCAGGAAGAACCAGAACAGAAAGTAGAACTCGCTAAGCCGGAACAGCCTGTACAGCAGACAGAACCTGTAAAACAGGAAGAGCCTAAACAGCAGACTGAGTCAGAACAGAAGGCCGAGGACGGAACTGATGTTGGACCTGGGGCTTCAGAAACTGTAGCTGAGAAGGCAATTATTAATGCTGATTCAGATGAAGGACCGGCAGGGACTAATTTTGGAGTGCTTCAGGCAAAGATGAAGAAGGCTGGCAAAGACTTTATTACAATTACATGGAATAAGGTTAGTGGAGCTAAGTATGTAGTCTATGGTAATCAGTGTGGCAATAACAAAAAGTTTGAAAAAATATCTGAAGTTAGTACAAATAAGTTTACGCAGAAGAAACTTAAGAAGGGTACATATTATAAGTACATTGTCGTAGCAGTTAAGGATGGAAAGGTTGTTTCCACATCAAAAACTCTTCATATCGCCACTAAGGGTGGTAAGATATGTAACCATTCAAAGCTAAAGGTAAATAAAAAGAGTCTGAAACTTAAAAAAGGAAAGACAGCTAACGTTAAAGCAAAATTTGTTAAGGAAAGCAAGAACCTTAAAACTCAGAACCACAGAAAAGTAAAATATGAGTCATCCAATACTTCAGTTGCGACAGTAACGGATAAAGGTAAGGTTAAAGCAGTTGGACAGGGAACTGCATATATCTACGTTTATGCTCAGAATGGTATAATGGCGAAGGTTAAAGTCGTTGTAAAATAAACTAATAATTATTCCGGCGACAAGAGTTTTGACGAAACAGTTAAAGTAATTCAGAACA
>CACZOE010000137.1 GCA_902782695.1 uncultured Lachnospiraceae bacterium
CCCACGTAATGTGGACATGAACCTGAATCATGCGCGTATACCAATTCCGCCACATCTGCTAAACAGCCACTGAACGATTGTACCATCATACATAAAGGATGTCAACCTTTCAGTGGCCTAGTTTTTAAATATTTATTCTTCCTCTGTACCGTAATCATCAACCATGCCGCCGTCACCCTCAGATGACTCATCAGCATCAGTTGCTGTTCCTTCAACCTGTACAGCGTTGTTATAGATGAGATCAACTATCTTCTTGTAGATAATTTCATAGCTGAAATCTTCATCTTCATAGCCATATGTTGACTTAAGTGTCTCTATATCTGAAAGACCTGTCTGGTCAAGAAGCTCCTGCTTCTTAGCTTCAACTTCTTCCTCAGAAGCCTTTACACCTTCTTTTTCTGCTATAGTAAGCACGATCATCTTCTCACGGATATACTCCTCAACAGAAGACTTAACCTGGCTCTTGAATGTATCCTCATCAAAACCATAATATGAGAGGTATGTACCAAGATCGATACCATTTGATTCAGCAGACTCAGAAACATTGTCGATCATCTTCTGAACTCTGTCGCTTACTTCCTGCTCAGGGAACTCAGAGATATTTGAAGAATCAAGAACCTTCTTTACAAGAGTGGCCTTATCTGTTTCAAGGTCTGACTCTTTGTTATCCTGCTCCATCTCTTCTCTTTTAGCTGTTTCAAACTCAGCTGTTGTACTATAATCTGTAGCAGATGCTACAAGTACATCATCATACTCAGGAACTGTTGGAGTTGCAACAATGTAATTAAGTGTTGTAGCAAATACTGCAGCCTTGCCGTTTAACTCATCCTTACCATAATCTTCAGGGAAAGTTACATTTACATCAAAGCTGTCTCCAGGTGTATGTCCAACGATCTGCTCATCGAAATTATCTATATAACCACTATTTCCAAGAGTTATCTGTGTGCCGGCGCCATTTGTGTTACCGCCTTCAAATTCTACACCATCGATTGATCCAACATAGTCAATATTTACAGCATCGCCCATTGATGCAGCTCTGTCTAATTCTTTATTCTCAATGGTATTCTGAGAAATAAGAGAATCTATCTCACGCTGAATATCTTCATCAGTTACTTCTGTATGAGCAGGTGTATACTCAACTCCTTTATACTCTCCAAGAGTAACATACTGTCCATATTTACTCTGCAGCTCCTCTATAGAGCCCTCATTCTTTTTGCCACATCCGGCAAGAGCAGAAAGAATCATAGCCCCAACCAGTACAGCACTAATTTTTCTGATTTTCATTTTATCATCCTTTCATTATTCCTCATGATTATAAAAAAAATCATATATAAAATAAATAAATTTAGAAATTTATCAACCGAAACATAATAACACAAGGTTTTTTAAAAATAAAGCTATTTTTAATTTTCTCAATCATTTTTCACATTCTTGCTAATACTCATATGCTTTTTTGATTTTTTTTGGTTAATATTCTTTAAAATTTACATTAATTCTTATGGGTGGTATAATTCGACAAGAGTAAAGCAACTAAATAAGAAGGGAATCCGAAAATGAAAAAAGAAAATGTAAATATAAAGAAACTAAATGAAAAAGCCGTCATTCCAACCTATGGTTCTGACTTTGCTGCTGGAGCCGACCTATACGCCTGCCTTGATGACACAGTTACCATCGAACCGGGAGAATCCTATCTGGTAAAAACCGGTATCAGTATGGAACTGCCCTCGGGATATGCGGGGCTTATCTATGCCAGAAGTGGTCTGGCAACAAAAAAAGGGCTTGCGCCCTCAAACAAGGTTGGTGTTATAGACGAAGATTACAGAGGCGAAATAATGGTATCACTTCTGAATCATTCTTCAGAGCCTCAATCTATCGAGCCCGGCGAAAGAATAGCCCAGATGGTAATTACTCCTTATGTTCAGGGAGCATTCAATCTGGTAGATGAGCTCTCTGATACCACAAGAGGCGAAGGCGGATTTGGATCCACTGGAAGGATATAACCCACGCCGACAAACGACAAATCAAAAAGTGTGTCAAAGGAATTCCTCTGACACACTTATTTTTATCCCTGAGTATGTAGTCCGGCATAGGTTCCCCTTGCCATGACCTGACCATACGCCATTTCCATATCTGTAGCACATTCCAGCATATTCAGTCTTACGCCTGAATAGAAGTTATCTGTTGTAATTACCTGCTCACCGATATTTGTTGTGATTGAATCCGGTTCTTCATTAAATGGAGCTGATGTAAGTATCTCTTTCATAGCTGCAGAGAAGTGCGGCATAGAATCAGGAAGTGAGATATACTTCTGACTAAGCACCTTACTCTGGAAACCATCCTTCAGAATACACAGCTTCTTCTTCGCAGTTTTCTCCATGGCATTGTTTACAAATGCCAGAGCAGCGCTCTTCATAACGCCTCGTCTTACTTCACTGTCGAAGGATACAAACATGGCATTTATATCCTGCATAGAAGGATGCTTATCAGCAAATGCAACAGCTATAACCTTCTCGTTCGGATATACACCGAGTCCCAGCAGGAAGTTCCTGTAAATGTGTTCCATTTCAACTCCGATTGGAACTACTCTGTCACTGTTTATATCTGACTCATGATTAACCATCATGGTAATAAGACCGTTTCTGAACTGATCTATACGTTCCTCAGTTACATAGTCTGTAGGAAGGAACTCATGACGCTTAGCATCAGTAAGTGTGAAATCAACTATCTTTCTACCCTGAGATGCCAGATCATCAACTGCAGCTTTAAGATCCTGTCCGAACTGATCATAGGTATCGCTCAGCTGCTCTGCTCTCTGACGGAGCTGTCTGATAATATCTCCAAATACATCCTGAGCATTCAGCTCTTCCATAAGCATGGTTCTCTCTTTTGCAAGAGCATCCTTCAGGCAGTTCTCATAGTAACCATTCTCAGTTTCTCTCTTAGCTGAAGGGAATGTGAAAAATCTCTTCTTAACTATCTGAAGAATGGATTCCACTATTCTCTCGTACTCAGAAGATGGTTTATATTCATTCAGAAGCTTTTCAAGAGATTTAGCTTCAGCCACCATTCCATCATCTCTGTCACATCCACCTACACCCTTAGCTCCTATGATTTTCATAGTTATAAAAGGTCCATACTCTCGCATGTACTTTTCAATGTTGGCATCAAGAGTCTGTGACATTTTAATTCTGAGAGATTTAACTATAATAGGAATATCTGTTCTGACAGAACTGAGAGCCTGTGGAAGTGCTGTACTGAGTCTGTCTATTCTCTTCTTTATCTCTTTATAGATAGGCTTCGTATACTGACCTGTTTTGATCAGACCATTTACTGACAGCTCTATCTCGTCACCCGGCTTGCCTTCCAGGAAATCTCTCATCTCACCGAAGGTTGCACGGATGTCAGCCTTCATCTTGTCATCCTTTGCAGGCATTTTATTCATCATATTATAAGCTTCATTGAAAGCCGTATATTCTGTGATATTTTCTATCTGCTTTATAGGAATCTTGTAGTCAGCTTCATTAATGACCTTGAAGTATCCCAGTTTACTCTTCTCAAAGAAAGAATCACGAAGCAGCTTACGTTTTCCATCCTCATCCCCATCATCAATATACTTATTCTGAGCAAGTTTTGAAAGGAAATATGCCGCATCATTGAAGATGATATTTTCAGGTATATATCCCTGATCATCCTTCTTACCGGATACCAGCATGCATGAATCAAATATATTCTCACTCATACTGATTCTGTGATTCGTACTTTCGAACACATAGTTCTTTCCCTCATACGCAGCCTGAATAAACTCTGATACTTCAAGCATAGTAGCCTGACCATTTGCCAGAAGCAGAGTTCTCAGTTCATCATTCTCATATACCTCACGATTTGCAAATAATACATCAGGCATGAGAAGACATCCGCCTACACGGAAATTATTCCATTTTCTTGACTTGGCATAAGCACGGATATTATAAGTTACATCACCGAGGATACCACTTCCGGTACCTCCACATGTACTACTTATAACAATGACATCCAATTTCTTGGATACAGAATCACTGTATAGATCTTCCAATTTCTCAAAAAGAAGGATTCTCATATCTTCATATGCATTTGAAAACATAAGTCGACCTACCTGTCGGTTTCCCTGAGCACCTTCTGTACCAATGTGAAGATGTGGGAAATCTGGCTTCATCCATTTAGCCAGTGTAGCCTGAACAGGCTGATTGTTGTAACCCTTCTCAAGTATATCTTCCAGATTTGGTCTGTAAATACTCATGATTTCAAGCGCATTTAATCCCAGACCATCTCTGCTGTTCTTTATAGTTTCCTCCATTGCAGGAATATCAGAATCAATCAAGAGATAATGTATATTATCTTCAGACGTAATTTCATCCTTCAGCATACCCTTCAGGGCGGTAACTACTCGTCCTCCGATTCCTCCGAGTCCGATAAAAAGGATATCACCATTTATCCTGTCACCCTGATCGTCTTTTCCAAATATCCTTACGTCTTTTAGTTTACTGAATTCTTCCTTTTGCGTTTGAAGTAGAATCATTGATATTATACCTAACCTTCCACTACCATATATTCATATAAAAGACATTATACACCATTTAACCTAAAAATAACACCTGTTTTTGTAAATATTTTACAAATATAGCTTATGTAAACTCTCATATTATGTACATAGTTGTAACATTCTTACAAATGTAGTATTTATCATACAAATCAAAAAGAAGCGTTTCTTGCAAAACGCTTCTTCAAAAATTATGTAAACTATTTTCAGTTGATTTTATATAATTAAGCCTTGTTTGCAGAACCGAAAACTGCTACACGATCTTTAACTTCATCTCTGATTGCCTGTGCACCAGGAGCAAGAAGCTTACGTGGGTCATAACCCTTACCCTGCTGATCCTTGCCTTCCTCGATGTACTTA
>CACZOE010000138.1 GCA_902782695.1 uncultured Lachnospiraceae bacterium
TATAATGACATAAGTGTCAAAAGTTTTCGTACACCACCATTTCCAGGAGGGGACATTTTGAACATGGGAAAAAAATTTAGAGAACTTAAGCTGGTTCAGTTTCTTGATAGAATCGATCTCGCCATGACTCTGTTTTGGATTATATGGGCACTTATTATGGTGTACGCTTCCATCTTCGTTGAATATAACAGCTTCATTATAGAGATTCCGAATCTGGTCGCATTCGTCGGTCTGGGTATAGTAATTTTGCTTGCAATCATTGTAAAGATTTACTGTTCCCAAGATAAAACTGACCCTGTCCGAAAATATGTTTTTTTCGGTTGGAATGCTGTCCTTCCATTCATATATAACATAATCATATTAATTAACCTGGGAGCGCTCTATAATTTTGGCGGCTTCCTGGGTGGTCTCGCCAGTTATGTAATAAGAATAGCGAATATCATTCTTGCTGTTTTATTTGTCGTCATCTATTTTTTAGCCCAGCTTATAAAACGTAAAATGGCCGCAAAAGGAAAGACCATCAAAACCGAGAAGGTTCAGATGGTCAAATCTGTTCTGAATGTTATTATATTTGTAGCATTCTGTATCGCCCTGATCATCCTTTCCTTTGTATGGGTAATCGAGGGTCTCGATTATATGAAGGTTGCAAAGGATGAAGAAAGAACCAATGCCTTCAGGCAGGAAATGATGGACAAGCTTCCTGAATATTCAAACACTTATAACGAAGCAAAGCTCAGCGTATGGACGGTTGAATCCATGGCCGAGGGAAGCTCCTATGACATGGATGCAGAAAATGGAAATGTTTTTTCATGTACTACTGTTTCACAGGAAGTTTTTGATAGTGCCACTGTCGAGTATAAAAAATTCATAGCTGAAAATAGGCTCGACAAACCGTTTTCAGAAGAACCTACAGAAACCAGTGAATTATTCTGCTACGAAGACCGCACTGTTCATATCTGTTTCTCTGTCTATTGCAAAACTTCAGGCAATAAGGATGCCATGGCAACTATGGTCTGCAAATATGACGAGAACTGGAATCTCGTTAAAATCTATGTCAGACCTTATATGATAACCAAAAAGAACAGAGAATAAAGCTTTATTCTCTGTTCTTACCCTAATACTTTTTCACTCTATGCTCTCTTCTTCCATGTAGTAAACTCTGGCACTATAGTCTGAGAATACTCTGGTTTTATCATTGAAGCCTGTTCCTGCATAAGCCGGTGACAGTTTTACGCCGGCATTCATTATGGCACTTCCGAACATTTTAAGTTCTTCCTTTTCTCCGTCCAGCTTATAGAATCTGGAAACAACTCTCTGGGTTACGGAGTCAGGTTTTATATGTATTGGAGAGGCGGTATTTACCAGATCTCCGAACTGTTTTATATTTACCTTTATTTCTCTGTTGTAGAAATGATAATACTTATTTTCGTCAAGTCCAACGGCTCTAAAATACTGATAAGCCATGT
The DNA here is from genome assembly GCA_902782695.1 of uncultured Lachnospiraceae bacterium. Lineage (GTDB taxonomy): Bacteria > Bacillota > Clostridia > Lachnospirales > Lachnospiraceae > Eubacterium_Q. The sequence goes on from CACZOE010000138.1 coordinate 1,467, forward strand.
TTGGTACTACCATCTTCTGAGCCAGCATTCCCACTGCTTTTGATCTGTCAGGAGCAACTACTGTCCACTCTGTTACATTGTTGTCGTTACGGGTCAGGACACTTCCTGAAACAGAAAATCCACCAAAAGCCAGTCCATGATTTATTCCCGGCTGACCGGTTACTCCCGTAAAACTTCGACCTCTATATATCTGACCGTACTGAAATACACTGCGGTATTTCTTGTACATATTTATCTGCTCTTTTATCTGATCCAGTTCTTCCTTACTCATATCTGAGAGGTTACATTCATAACCAAGACTGCCAAATGCAGCTACTGCAAATCTGGTTTCAAGCGGAGTAACACGAAGTGTCTGGTGATTCGGTACACCTGACACATGTGATCCCCAGCAGCTCTGTGGATAACCATAGCTATATCCTGTCTGTATCTCTGCTCTCACCATCGCGTCTGTATCATCGCTTCCCCATATCTGAGGGAAGTAACTCAGTATACCCAGATCAAAACGATTTCCGCCGGAAGAACAGCCTTCAAAAAGAATGTGAGGGAATTTCTCCGTAAGTGTTTTCATGCAGCGGTAAAGTCCCAGCACATATCGGTGCGTTAGCTCGCCCTGCCTGTTAAATGAAGCTGTGTTTGAACCTTCTTTAGTTCCCTCTGAAGGACTGCTTAAATAGCTGGAATATATATCAGTGAGTGTTCTGTTCATATCCCACTTAACATACTCGATATCTGCCGAAGCAAAAACCTGTGACATAGAATCGATGATATAGTCCTGCACTTCAGGTCTGGAAAGATCCATCATCCGCTGATTCCTGCCTTCACTATGTGGTCTGTCAGGAATCTGTATAGCCCAGTCAGGATGGCTTCTGTATAGGTCAGAATCCACATTTACCATCTCCGGCTCTACCCAGATACCGAAGGACATTCCCAGCTTTTTAACCTTATCAGCCAGCCCCTTTACGCCACCAGGAAGCTTTGCTGTATTTGGCTTCCAGTCACCCAGGGAACAGCTGTCATTATCTCTTTTTCCGAACCAGCCATCGTCCATGACAAAGAGCTCTATTCCAACATCCTTACCTGCTTTCGCCAACTTCAGAAGCTTCTGCTCATTTATATCAAAATATGCTGCTTCCCAGCTATTAAGAAGAATCGGTCTTGGTTTTTTAGCCCACTGCCCTCTAACCACATGTTCACGTACAAAGTTATGTAAACCAACACTCATCCCATTAAAACCTTTATCAGAAAAGGTCATAACAGCTTCCGGTGTCTCAAAGGTTTCTCCTGCTGAAAGTCTCCAGGCGAAATTCCTGGGATTGATTCCCCAGAGAATCCTTGTCTTTCCAAACTCATTTACCTCAGCTATTTCAGCATGATTTCCACTATATAGCAGATTAAATCCGTAGGCTATACCACTATCTTCTGTCGTTGTTGGGGTTGAAAGCATAAAGAATGGATTAGCATTACTGGATGAGGTTCCTGTATAGCTGGAATTTATATGTTTTCCAGCGATGAGAGGTATATCCTTCCTGCTCATCTCTCTGGCCCATGCCCCATTAAAGGTTGACATAACATATCCAGACTCATGCATATCCAGCTGAGCCGACATGAACTGCCTGATAGTCACTGCCTTGTCGCTGTCATTTATAAGCTTTGCCGTCCTTGTTATTACATTTTCATTTTCAAAGATATAATAATCAAGAATCAGTCTGAGGCTGTTATATATATCACATAGAACCACCTGCAGATGGTTATCTTTCTCTGAACCCAGTCCATAAGAAGAAGGCATATTCACGAGTTCCTGCTTCTCATTATCCAGCTTTGCAGATTCAAATAGAAAGTCCGAAGTCCTGCTTCCATCAGGATGTTCAATAACCGCAAATGCTTCTCTGTTATCACCCTTTCCTTCAAAAGAAGCTTCAAGACACAGATTGTTCAGTGTAAAATATGGATGCTCCGGATCATAGGAATTGTTATTGCCAGGAATAAACTCCTGCCGCTCCACAAGTCCATCCAGCGAATCCGTCACCCTTATCTTCTTCCCATAGTATAGATGTTCCAGATGACCTGTATCTGTGATACGGAATATATACGAAGTATCTGCTGTATTCAGTATATAATATTTATTTCCATCTATTATCATATTGTAACCCCATTTAATCCACCAACTTACTGTCTGGCCTTAAGTTCCTCAGTGATTTCTTCCATCTTCTTCTCAGTAAGGATGAATTTTTTCTTGAAAAGAATAACTGCTATTATGAGTCCGATGATCGGGATGATCGTCATGGTCATTCTGAGTCCCAGCTTTGAGGATTCAGCCACATCCTTTGCGAAATCATAAGCCTCTTCAACATCAGAACCTGTCTCTGACTTAAGGTTATTCAGAGATAGACAGATGGATGCTATAAGAGCAGCCACGCCTGATGCAAGCTTTACCACAAAGGTCTGCATTGAGAATATAACTGACTCATCTCTTCTATGATTCTTCAGATCACCATAGTCTACTGTATTTGCAAGAAACACCGTTGTAAGTACCTGAAGCACTCCGTTTGCTGCGAAGATGAAAAATCCAGGAATAAACAGGATAAATACATTTGACATATTTATAAATGCTATCGCAAAAAGTACAGCATAGCCAATCATGGCACTAGACAGACAAATGTAGAAGATCTTTACATTACTAGCAAATTTACGAAGCAGTGGATAGAAAAGCATCATGGATAGTATCTGGATAGCTCCTCCAAACATATTGAAGAATGTATAGCTGCCCTTCCATCCTTCTCCTCCGAAATCATACTTGAAGAAATAGATCACGAGGTTTGAAGTAATGTATATACAGGTATTGATAAGAACGATAGCAAGTACGATTACCATCGCCTGATCATTTGTGATAAGAGCCTTAAACATCTGTCCCACAGATGGCGACTCCATATCCACTGTAGCCTGCTCTTTAATGTTAATACATGTGATAGTTATGAATACTACGAATAAAACAGCTACGATGAGAGCAAACCATTTGAAACCTGCTACTTCTATCTGATTTGCAGTAGCATCCGCTCCAACTATGAGCTTGCCGATACCACTTACGATCATTACTGTAAATATTGTAACCAGTGCTGAGCCTACTCCAGCACAGGAACGCGCAAGTGTGGTAAGTCCTTCTCTTTCTTTACCACTCTTGGTAAACGCAGGGATCATTGACCAGTAAGGAATATCCATCATAGTGTAGGTTACGCCCCAGAGTATATAGGTCACTGCAGCGTAAGCAACAAGACCTGATGCACTTAGTGTTGGAGGACAGGCAAACATCAAGAACAGGATAACTGCATTTGTCAGTGTTCCGATCATCAGCCATGGTCTGAACTTACCCCATTTAGTTTTTGTCTTTGCAACAATGATTCCCATGATAGGATCATTAAATGCATCAAATACTCTGGCTGCCATAAGAATGATTCCCATAGCTATCGCATTAACTCCCAGTACATCCTGGAAATAATAAAGAA
>CACZOE010000139.1 GCA_902782695.1 uncultured Lachnospiraceae bacterium
TTCCTCTTTGAGGAACTGGTTAAACGTGATTTTAAGAAAAAATATAAGAGAACAGTTCTGGGTATGTTCTGGAGTATGCTTAGTCCACTGCTTAACCTGCTGGTTATGGCACTTGTCTTTACCCAGTTCTTTGGGCGGAATTCTCCGCACTACATCGTTTATCTGTTCAGCGGAAATATTGTGATGGCATTTTACAAGGAGTCTACCAAGGGCGGAATGACTTCTCTTACTGGAAATGCCAGCATTTTTACGAAGATAAACGTTCCGAAATATCTATTCCTTTTTTCAAAAAATGTATCAGCGCTCATTAATTTTGGACTTACTATCTGTATATATTTTATTTTTGTAATAGGTGATCATATCCCGCTTCATTGGAGATTTTTCTGCCTTATCATACCGATAGTATGTCTTGTTGTTATGAATATCGGAATAGGAATGATACTATCGGCGATGTATGTATTTTTCAGGGATACAGAATATCTGTATGATGTATTTCTTACACTGCTTACTTATCTGTCAGCAATTTTCTACCATGTAGATAAGTTTGATATAAAAGTACAGAGGCTGTTCCTTCTGAATCCGGTATATGTTTATATCAAGTATTTTAGAACTATAGTTATAGACGGAAATATACCGAGTCTTGCCTATCATGGACTCTGCTTCTTCTATGCAGCACTTTTCCTTGGAATAGGCTGTTTGATGTATAAACACTTTAATAAGAGATTTTTGTATTACTTATAAGAGGGCTGCTTTTAAAGCGGTTTAAGAGGACAAAATATGTATCCTGTTGAAGTAAATGATGTATCAATAAGTTATATGACAGGCGATTTCAAAGACATAGGAGTCAAGGAATTCGTCGTTAGAAAACTCACCGGCAATTACGAGGTTCAGAAATTCTGGGCTGACAAGCATATCAGCTTTAAGCTTGAAAAGGGCGATATGCTTGGTATCGTTGGAACTAATGGTGCTGGAAAATCCACACTTCTTAAAGCTATCACCGGAATCATGGTTCCGACAGAAGGAACTGTTAAAACCAGAGGAAAGATAGCAGCTCTTCTGGAACTTGCTTCCGGTTTTGATGGCGACCTTACTGTAAAGGAAAATGCATATCTGAGAGGTGCGCTTCTTGGTTACACCAGGGAGTTCATGGATGAAAAGTATGAAGAGATAATAGAGTTTGCCGAACTGGAGGAGTTCCAGGACAGAATGTTTAAGCAGCTGTCAAGCGGTATGAAATCAAGACTTGGTTTCTCTATAGCCTGTCTGGTAAATCCGGATATTATCATACTTGATGAGGTTCTCAGCGTTGGTGACGGAGCTTTCAGAAAGAAGAGTCGTGACCGTATGAAGGAAATCCTGAATAATGGTGTTACCGGAATGCTGGTATCCCATTCGGTGAGCCAGGTCAGAGAGCTTTGCAATAAGGTTATATGGCTTGATCACGGAAGGCAGATAGCCTTTGGAGATGCCAGAGTGCTTTGTGATGCATATGAAGTATTTCTTGCAAAGCCTAAGAAAAAGAGGATTCCACCGGAAAGTATGGAAGCTATCCAGGAGGATTCGAGAAGATATAATCTGTATATCAAAATGTCTCAGCAGGAAAGAGTTGAGAATCATACAGATGAAGCCATCATGGACGAAAGTGTAATGGATCGTCAGAAGAGATGGATGAGAAAAATAAATGCCATGACTGATGAGGAACGTGCTAATCTTTATAAACAGTACAGCGTTGATTACAGTCAGGAAGATGATCAGGATAATAACTGATAAATAAAAAAATGGAGGAAAACATGAAGTTAAGAAAACTAAAGGGGCTATTTTCTTTAGTTCTTACATCGTTACTCGTTGTTTCAAATACAGCTGTTCCTACGTATGCAGAAGGAGAAGACCAGTCAGGTACAGTATGTACCACACTTCAGGGTCCGACAATGGAAGCAGGAAAACAGTTTACATTTATCGGTCTTCCCTATAATGGAAAATACAGTCCTATAAAGGAATTTAAGGGATATAAACTGGTTCCACGTACAACTCAGAATTTCGCATATACCCCAGATGGAAAGTATGTATTTACAACTGCTGAAGCAGATAGTAACAATAAGAGACATACACTCCTTACCAGATGCTCAAATCCTGCAGTTAAGGGACCTCAGGCTGAGGCATTTTTTCAGGAGACCTGTGTTCTTGAAAACTATGGACATGGTGAAACTATCGAAATCACACAGCCGGATGTAAACAGAGAAGTTTATAATATCTGGGTAGCAACAAAACCAACAGGTGGATTCTATGGCCTTCAGATGGCTCGTCTAACCTATGAAGTTAATAATGGCGTTGGTTCCATAACTAAATGCGTAAGGCTTACAAATTTTAGAAAGACAAATGTAAAAAAGGGTAAGGCCTGCTATTTTGACAAGGGTGCTACGAAGAAGCTGATGCCTGAAAGAGTAAATACTTCTATTGATGTAGCTAACAATCAGATAGCCTTCAGAGTAGGATTTAACTGTAATACTTCAAATTATCTGATATATGATTTTAACAAGATAAATACAGTTCTGGATGAACTTCCGGATGGTGGTTCCTTTAACATGAAGAAAGCCGCTAAGTGGCAGAAGGCAAATCTCAGGGCAAACCTGGAGCCTTGCAGAGTTTATCAGTGTTTTTACATTCTCGATAATACACTTTACATATCAGGTGGAAATGTAGATCTGGGTGCAATGATTTATACCTATGAATACGAAACCACAAATAATTATAAGAAGGTTAAACAGCTCAAAGTCAGACGTGCTGATCTTGACAGGATAATAAATATCCAGCCACAGGTTACTATAGATGAGGATACTGTTCTGGATATAGGAGAACTTGAGATAGAGGGACTTAAGGTTTACAAGGACTATGCTACAGGCAGACATGACATGTATATCAATTTTTATCAGAAGGATATACCGATCACCAGCAGTATAGGTGTATATAAGTTCAGTGTCGAAGATACTGTACAGAGTCAGGAATAAAAGGTATAATCATAAGTAAGGGCAGGAAAAAGGCTTGGAAAAGATAAAAGAATTATACTTAAAATATAAGGAAATAGTGAACTACCTGATAGTAGGTGTACTCACAACTCTTGTGGGATTGGGAGTATACTATGGGCTGGTATTTACAATACTTGATCCGAAGAATCCTATCCAGCTTCAGGTGGCAAATATTATTTCCTGGATTGCGGCTGTTACATTTGCGTACTTTACTAACAGAAGGTTTGTTTTTGAAAGTAAGAGCGAAAATGTATTAAATGAGGCTGCTAGGTTTTATCTGGCAAGAGTCGGCACTCTGCTTATGGATATGGGAATAATGTTTACAGGTGTTACACTTATGGGGCTGAATGATAAGTATGTGAAGCTTTTTGTTCAGGTTGTGGTCACTGTAGCAAACTATATATTCAGTAAATTTCTAGTTTTTAAAAAGGATTCTTCAGACTGATTGAGGAGGTACGTACATGAAGAGAGAAACAATGAGAAGATTACTTGCAGCTTTTCTGGCAATTGTACTTATAATTGCGATACCTACAGGAAAAGCAGAAGCAAAGACATCAAAAACTACGGTTGCTGCCGGTACTATAGAGTCCGGAAAGCAGTTCACACTTAATAATATGCCTTATAACGGAAGAGATACAATTATTTCTTCATATCAGGGACAGAAGCTGAAACTCAGCACAGTTCAGAATTTTGCTTATACACCAGATGGAAAGTACATTTTTACAACTGCTGAGTGCAAGAGTGGTGGTACACTTCATACACTTCTCTGCAGATGTGCAGTTCCTGCAGCAAAAGGACCTGATGCTACAGCAGAATGTCTTGAGGCTATTGTTCTTGGAAAGTTCGGACATGGTGAAGCTATTGATATAACACAGGACGATCTCACACAGGAAACTTATAATCTCTGGGTTGCAACTACTCCGGGAAGCGAGAAGTACGGTATTGAGATAGCAAGAATCACAATGACTGTCGGAGCAGACAAGACTACTATTGACAAGATGGTTACAATCAAGGATTTCAAGAAAGCAAATGTAGTTAAGGGAAAGGCAGCATTCTTTGATAAAAAGCCTACACCTAGAAGACTTAATGTTGCTATCGATGAAGATAATAATCAGATCATGTTCAGAGTACAGTTCCCTACAGGTAAGGGAGTTAACTATGTGGCTTATGATTATGAGAAGATAAATGATGCACTTGATAAGCTTGCAGATGGCAAGAAGTTCAGTATAACCAAGGCTGCTAAATGGCAGAAGGCAAACTTAAGAACAAGTCTTGTTCCTGCTAATTCCTTCCAGAGCTTCCAGATCTGTGATAATACTCTCTATGTTTGTGGTGGACACATGAATAAGGGTGCTCAGATCTATGCAATTAAGTATAAAACTTATGCAAATGGCAAGAAGGTTAAACAGGAAGTAAAACAGAATAAATCCCAGATATCCAGAATCATTTCTATGGAAACAGTTCTAAATATCAAGGGTAATACTTATACAAATGCCAAACTCGAGGTTGAGGGCATGAAGCTCTACAAGAATGATGCCGGCAAACTGGATGTTTACATTAACTTCTATATTGATGCTGTAGGCATGCTGAGAGACGGAATAAGTATTTATAAATTTGAGATTTAATGGTTTACTTTAAGGGGTAATACCTAAGGTCTGGGAACTATGTCATTTATTTCATTAACATTTTTTCTACTTATATCTGTTACATTTATATTATATTTTCTGATGCCGGTAAAATATAGATGGATCATCCTGCTTCTTTCGAGCATGGTGTTCTATCTGTCAGCCGGCATTGAAAAGATAATATTTGCTTTGATAGCCGTTTTTACGGCCTTCATAGCAGCAAAGAAGATATCATCTATATACGAGAACAGCGGACAGGATAAGGCTGAGCAGAAGAAAAAGGCGAAGCCGTTTCTTGTATCAGGAACTGCTGTTCTTGTTGTTATGTTACTAGCTTTTAAGATTGCGCAAAATGTACTGTCTGGAATCTCGGCTGTTATCATGGGAAAAACCATTACCGTAGAACTGCTGGTTCCGCTGGGAATATCTTATTATACATTTGCGCTTATTGGTTATATGGCAGATGTATACTGGAGGAAGACTCAGGCAGAGAAAAATATCCTGCACCTGCTTCTCTATGCTCTTTACTTCCCTCAGATAATCGAGGGACCTATTCCGAGACATAAAGAGCTGCAGGGTCAGCTTCTGGAGGGACATACATTTGACTTCAGAAGAACCACTTTTGGTTTTCAGAGAGTTATCTGGGGACTGTTTAAAAAAATGGTGATAGCAGACAGGGCGGCAATCGTTGTCACAACCGTTCTGAAGAATCACCTGGCATTCAGTGGAGTATTCTATCTGCTGGCAATCCTTGCTTCAGCCATTCAGCTGTATGCAGATTTTTCAGGATGTATGGATATAGCTCTTGGTATATCTGAGTGTTTTGATATAAAGCTTCAGGAGAACTTCAAGAGACCATTCTTCAGCCGTTCAGCTGCTGAGTTCTGGAGGAGATGGCACATTACCCTGGGAGCCTGGTTCAAGGATTATGTTTATATGCCTATAGTCATTAATCCTGGACTTCTTAAGTTCAGTAAGAAGATTAAGGACAAATCCGGGGCAAGAGCAGCCAAAAATGTAATGACTGTTATTCCGCTGCTGGTAGTCTGGACACTTACAGGATTATGGCACGGAACCGGACTGACTTATATAGTATGGGGCCTTTATTGGGGACTGATCATAATCATCTCCACAGTATTTGCTCCTGAGATAAAGAAAATAAATGAAAAACTTCACATAAATGCAGAGTCTGCCGGATGGCAGAGATGGCAGAAGATAAGAACCTTTCTGATCTTTTGCGGCGGAAGGCTTCTGACTGCACCGGGAAATCTGAGAATCAGTGGTGCAATGGTAAAATCCTTTTTCAGAGATTTTAATCCCTGGATTCTTATTGATGGGGAGATAGTAAATGCAGGGCTTGATATACCTGGTATCTGCTGTCTGATTGTTTCTATCATTATTCTTGCTATAGTGAGCACTCAGCAGGAGAAGGGTGTGGACATACGGGAGAAGGTAGCCTCATTCCCGATAGTTCTGAGATGGATACTATATTATCTGCTGATATTTGCCATTATTATTTTTGGAATCTGGGGACCTGGCTACAGTTCCGGAGCATTTATGTATTCACAATATTAAATCAAATTTGGAGGAAAAAATGGAAGATAAGATACTTGAACTTCTTTCGGAGGAATTTCCGGAGATAGATTTTGAGGCGTCGGATGCCCTTGTGGATGACGGCATTCTTGATTCACTTACAATTACTGGTATAATAGCAGCCCTTTCTATGGAATTTGGAATCACTATTCCTTATGAAGAGATAATCGAAGAAAACTTCAATTCCATAGCCGGACTTGCTGATATGGTTGAGAGACTGATGTAATACGTATCGGGAGCCGAAAGAAACTCTCGGATGCATGTAGATGATAGCAGGAGACTGATGTGGATACACTGATAAATAAAGTCAGGGAGCTTTCTGAAAGAACACCTGATAAGGAGGCTGTTCGTTTCAAAAAGGAAGTTCTGACGTATAAAGAACTTTATAGCGCTGCGCTTAAGGTGTCATCACGGCTTAAGGACTATGGTATAAAAAAGGGGGACAGAGTGTCCTTTTCTGCTGTTTCAAAGCCTGAAATGGTAGTGACCTACCTGGCACTGCAGCTGATGGGTGCCGTAAGTGTATTTCTAGATAAAAATGCTACTCCTGCCGGAATGAAGGATATATATCAGGAGTCGGGAAGTGTACATCTGTTTACCGATAAACCTATGAAGGAATATGCTGAGGGTATAAATATAAGCTCTCTCAGAGATTTATGTAGAGACCTTGTGGGGGAAGAAAATGCAGTCGGGGTTGATTCAAATATAAATCCTGATTCTTCTGGTGAATACAGACTCCTGTGGGATGAAAATGATATATCAGAGATTCTTTTTACAACCGGTACCACAGCAAAACCTAAAGGGGTTATGCTGAGCTTTGGTGCGGTTTATAACATCCTTTCAAATACAATTATTGGAACAGGGATACAGGAAAGCGATATAATGCTTCTTCCCCTTCCTCTTAATCATTCCTTTGCGCTTAGGGTATTGAGAGCTGTGCTATATAGTGGAGCCACCCTGGTGCTTCAGAATGGATTTACATTTGCAAAAGAAGTAGAAAATAATATTACTGCATACAGTTGTACAGCTATGGCTGCAGTTCCTGCTTCATATGAGGTTATGAGAAGTCAGATGCAGGATGAGTTCAGCCGTGTACTGGGTGGTCTCCGGTATCTGGAATTTGGAGCGGGCTCTCTCAGTCCGAGACAGCGTAGAGAACTGATCAGTCTTCTCCCTGGGGTTCAGATATTTAATACATGGGGAAGTTCGGAATCCGGTGGCGCCATTTTTTGTAATGTAAATGAAGTCGTTTCGGATGATAATAAAATATCTGCTCTTGGCAGACCCCTTGAGGGAAGAGTAGAAGTAAAAACTCTTGATTCGGATGGAGCAGAGGTTAAGGGTGACGTGGACAACCCTGGAAGAATGGCCATCAAAGGTGATATGATCATGTCTGGCTATTGGAATAATCCGGAGCTGACACAGGACACCATCAGAAATGGATGGCTGCTTACCTCTGATATGATCTATAAAGACGAGGCCGGATATATATACATGCTTGGAAGAGCGGATGATATCATAAATGTAGGAGGAGAAAAGGTTTCTCCTATTGAAGTTGAGGACATTGCCTCCGGATATACAGGCATAAAAGAATGTGCGTGCATAGGCGTTGATGATCCCGATGATATGCTGGGGCAGATTCCAGTGCTTTTCTATGTGGCAGACAGCACTTATTCTGAGGCTGAGCTGATAAAATATCTGTCTCAGAAAATGGAAAAATACAAGCTTCCTAAAAGATTTGTGGCTCTTGAAGAAGTGCCAAGAAACAGGATGCAGAAGATAGACAGAAGAGAACTTCACAGATTATGGGAAAATCAGGATGATCTGGATCTCATGAATCCTGTTATGCAGGCTATCCTTTCCAGAAGAAGCATAAGAAGATTTACTGAAAAGGATATACCGGAGAACATACTTGAAATGATACTCAGAGCGGGGTATCATGCACCAAGTGGTCATAATATGCAGTCCTGGAGATTTACAGTACTTACAAAGCAGTCAGATATATTCCGATTAAAGGAGGCTGCAAGAGAAGCTGCTGAAAGAAATAAGGTACATTTTTATGGTTTCGAAAATCCGAAGGTGATAATCCTTGTTTCAAATGATGACAGAAATCCGGATGGCTGTCAGGACGCTTCCTGCGCAGCTGAAAATATAATGCTGGCGGCTGCATCCTACGGGCTGGGTTCGGTATGGCTTAATCCCCTCAGGACTCTTCGAAATGAAGAACCGGTGAAGTCTGTGCTTGACAGTTTCGATATTCCGGCCAATCATACAGTCTGGTCGACAGTGGCCTTGGGTTATCCTACTCATCAGGGACAGTCTTTAAAGAAAAAGGAAAATGTTGTCAGATATATATAAGTCTTTGAGATTTATATAAGTCATTGAGAGTTGAGAAAATATAAATATCCTATCTATAATTCTGAAACAGGAGATATATATGTTTAGTTATAGAAAAAAAATAGTATCACTAATGCTGGTTATGACATTTCTAATTGTATGCTTTTTGGGTAATGTCCTTCCGGCTGGAATAGTAAATGCAGAGCCATCCTATAAGACAGCGGTTACATTTGTAATGTATGAAAAGAATCAGGTGGCAGTCATCGATATAGATGATCTGGCAGCCACAGATGTTCTGGATACTTCAAATGTGAGCAGCAGCAAGAGTTCTGTAGCATCCATTTACAGTATAACCAGGGATGATCAGGAAAGTGAGACAGAACTGCTGGATACTACAGAGGCTTCAGATGATGCAAATACATGTTCTTATTCCATCGGTCTTATGATGAAAAAAGCTGGTACCACCAATATTTCCTTTACTGTAGGTGGAACCACCTATGTTACTGCCGTAACCGTGGTAAAGTATTCAAATCCAGTTAAGACCCTTAAGATTAAGGGGATTAATAAGAGTAAAAATATAGCTTCAAAAACAAAGAAAAAGAATTATGTTAACTTTAAGGGTGTTACCAAGAAATCCTCAACCATCAGCGTAACTCCGAAGTCGGGGTGGACTGTTGAAAGGATCAGCTGTACATGCAGCAATACTGATGAGTCTGTTTCCAGACGAAACACTGTGAAGAATTCAGATGGAAGTAATGGAAGTGTAAAAGTAAGTTCGCTTTCCATCGGAAAACTGTACAGAGGCTATACCTATTATATAGATATAACTCTGCTGCATAATAACGGGTATAGAGAAGAACTTCATTACTGTATCAGTAATACAGAAAAGCTTCAGAGCGTATACTGAGGAGATATAACAGATGAAAAAGATATATAAGATAATTACATATATAATCCTGTCTCTTTTGATCATGGCTGGTACGGGTTCAAATCTTTCGGTAAATGCTGAGGAGATAAGAACCAAGACAGATGTTTATTCGTATTTTAATCCAAATCTGAAGAGTAATGTGGCCGTGATCGAGATCAGCGGTCTTACAAGCACTCAGAGAATCGCGAAGGAATCTCTTCAAAGCAGTGATATAAATGTTGGAAGGGTAAGGAGCATTACCAGAAGAGCATATAGTTCCAATACTTCAAAGGTTGAAAAGAAGGCATCTAACAGTTCAAGAAAGAGCTACACCTATCAGATAAAGGTGAACCTCTACGCAGTAGGAACTACGGTTATTTCTTACACTATAGATGGTGTGGCTTACAGTACAACTCTTCATGTAAATGCATATGTGAATCCTGTGAGCTCACTTTCAGTAACAGGTGTTAATTCTTCTGCAGACCTTGCTCCGAACCTGGACTTTACTAAGGGTTACGGAACAGGAAGTTTTGCAAATGTAAATCAGAAGAAGGCAAAGTTAAGTGTTACACCAGCCACTGGCTGGAGAGTGACCAGTGTGACCTGTGACAATGAGACTACAGGTTATGAATATAAGAAGTATAACAAGTCAACTACTAAAAGTTTGAACTCTGTTACACTTGGAAATCTCAGACAGGGTGATAACTGCAAGGTACAGATAACCCTTGCAGACAGCTATGGCAACTATATGTCTGTTACCCTGAAGCTGTGTAATCCGGCAACTATCAAGTAATGTGCCGGCCAGATCTCCCTGAAGAAAGGATTTTAACATGGACAAGATAGCAGTTCTTATACCATGCTACAATGAGAGCAAGACAATAAAAAAAGTAGTCAGTGATTTCAGACAGGTGTTGCCGGAAGCGGTAATATATGTCTATGACAATAATTCTACTGACGGAACTGATGAGATAGCAAGAAACGCCGGAGCTGTTGTCAGATATGAGTATCAGCAGGGCAAGGGTAATGTTATCAGAAGAATGTTTCGTGAGATAGACGCCGAAGCCTACATCATGGTGGATGGTGATGATACTTATCCTGCAGAGCATTCCAGAGAAATGGTAAATAAAGTTCTGGAAAAGAATGTGGATATGGTCATAGGAGACCGACTTTCCTCCACCTATTATGAGGAAAATAAAAGACCATTTCATAATTTCGGAAACTCTCTGGTACAAAAGAGCATCAATACACTTTTTAAATCAGATATTAAGGATATTATGACTGGATACAGGGCATTTTCCTATCTCTTTGTTAAATCCTTCCCAGTGCTTTCCAATGGATTTGAGATAGAAACTGAGATGACTATACATGCCATTGACAAAAGAATGTTTCTGGAAAATGTAGTTATCGATTACAGGGATCGTCCTGAGGGAAGCGAGTCAAAGCTGAATACTTATTCAGACGGAATGAAGGTGCTCTTCACCATTGCAAGACTTTTCAGAATCTATAAGCCTTTTAGCTTTTTTGCGATTCTTGCAAGTGTTCTTACAATTCTGTCAGCTGCATTTTTCATACCGGTATTTATTGATTACCTGGAAACCGGACTTGTTGATAAATTCCCTACTCTTATCGTATGCGGTTTCGTAATAGTAGCAGCGATAATCAGTCTGTTCAGTGGACTTATACTGTCCTCGATAGTTCAGAAAAATAAACAGGATTATGAGCTGGAACTTAGAAAGATATATAGTGAGTTCGTTGAAAAGAAATAATTATTCATGATATTAGTAAGGAAAAGCAATGAGTGATTCGCCTAAAAAATTATCTGTCGGAAGGGTTATAATAGCATTTATACTGAGTGTTGTGGCAGCCATAGGTCTGACCTGTGACATGAAGGATCTGTATGTGCAGCTGGATTCCTATATGGAAAAGTTTAATGCTGTATTCAGAGCTATATTCAGAATGGCCCTTGTCATAAATAAAGACAGATTATATGTCAGTCTGGTAATAGCCGCAGTATTTATCCTGATTCTCTATGCAGGAAGGTTTGAATATGAGAAGAGGGATAAGGTTACTTCGGCTGTTTTTAGTGTATTTTTCAGCGTGATGCAGATAATCGCTATATCCTTTGATACAACAAATAATGCTGATTTCATTAGGGTTTCGCTTTTTGTATTTATCCGAGCCTGTTTCTTTACCTTTGGTTACATGATCGTATGGTATCATATATCACTTATAGTGCTGAAAAAGTACGATGACCTGATGAAGAGGGGACTTCTCTTTGACAGTCCGGCCTTAGATTATGATCTGAAGAAGAATGTTATCAGAACGGCGCTTATTACATTTGTATGCTGGCTGCCTTACTATATTCTTCTTTTCCCTGGAACAGGAAATGGAGATACCTCCAGACAGATAATCATGTTCTTCCATGAAAGAAAGGACATGCTTCTTGACTATTCACCGAATGTTGGAGAGGACGTTTATATTACAAATATGCATCCTTTCTTTACTACTGTGGTATTCGGACTCTTTGCAAAACTTGGTACCGAGGTGTTCGGAAAAATAGATATCGGTATCGGTATTTTTACATTTATCCAGATGATAATGTATGCAGTGGTATTTGCTTTTACTATCTGCTATTTCGAGAAAAATGGTCTCAGCAGCAGAGTGAAGAAGATACTTCATGTATTTATATCACTTTGTCCATTATTCCCTCTGTACAGCATATGTATGCTTAAGGATACTATGTTTGCTCTGACCTACATACTTCTTACCCTGGGGCTTTTTGAAATATATAAAACAAAGGGCCAGTGTATGAGAAATAAGAAGTTTCTCATCTTCCTTCTGATCGATTCTGTTCTCTTTACTCTTACAAAGAATCAGGGCGTTTATTTTCTTGTTGTAATACTGGTGGTAAGCGTGATAGTATATCGAAGGGAATTTATCAGGATGCTGATAGCCTTCGGTATTCCTGTGATATTTTTTGTTGGTCTCTGGACTCCGGTTATTCTTCCGGCGGCAAAGGTTGCCTCAGGAGGAAGACAGGAAATGTTGGGGGCGCTTTTTCAGTGTACAGCCAGATATATGGTCTACTATCCGGAGGAAGTTACAGAGGAAGAGTGGCAGGCTATAGATGGCGTGCTTGATGCAGAGCAGATACCAGAGTTATATAGCCCGCAGCTTCAGGATCCGGTTAAGTTTACTTTTAAACAGGACTGCAGTTCTGAAGATATGAAGAATTATTTTGGTGCATTCTTTTCGATGTTTAAAAAACATCCGGTGTGCTACATAGATGCTATCATAAATAATGCTTTTGGTTTCTTTGACGTATCAAGAATGTCAAAGATGGCATATACATATTTCTGGAACAGAATTGATAAGGAAAACAGGCTTTACGTAGGCGGTGCTTTCCCGAAGATTCAGAAGATAGGCTATAAGCTGATATTCTTTATACAGAGAATACCGGTTATAAATATATTCTTTAGTGTTGGTACATATACAATGCTTTCTATATTCCTGATCCTTCTGATGATCAGAAATAAAGAATACAGGAAACTGTACCCTGCTATAGTCACTATACTGTCGGTACTTCTTTTAGTCATTTCTCCGGCAGGTGGTAATTTCAGATATACCATGCCTATGTTCATGCTGCTGGTATTTAACCTGATTCTTTGCGCTTATAAGAAACCGGGTATGACGGATGAAGAGCAGGACGAAAAAAGTGTCCTTGCACAAAATGAAAATGAAGAAAAAGGTCCTTCGAAAAAAAGCGAAGAGGCCTGAATAGAGAAAAATGAAATCTGCTATCAAAAAAATAATAAAAATATTAATACTTATATTTACTTTTCTTTCCGGACTTATATTTGCCACAGAAGTGTGGCTGGTCAGAACCTGGTCAGACCTGAATGCGAATGAAGTGATCTTTCATCTGACTCAGCCGCTGGAGGGCTCAAATCCGGAGATGGTCAAAAGCTATATACTTAAATATCTTCTGCCCACCATCCTGGTCATGGCTCTGGCAGTTTTTATCGCTATTCGTGCCCACAAGGCAGCAAAAGCGAAGATAGTATATATCCTGTATTTTATAGGAGCGGTTCTCCTTTTTGTAATGTCAGGTATTCTGATAGAGAAAAAGCTGGGATTTATATCCTATGTTAAGTCTTATGTGCTCGCATCCGCCGGAGCGGGAGAGGATTTTATTGGAGAAAACTATATAAGTCCTGACTCTGTACAGCTTGATTTTCCTGAGAAAAAGAGAAATCTCATATACATATACCTGGAATCAGTGGAAATGACCTTTGCTGATAAAGAGCATGGTGGAGACTTTCCTGAAAATCTGATTCCTGAGCTTACTGAGCTTTCCTCAGAGGGAGAGGATTTCTCTTCAGCAAGTGGAGAGACCTCTGATCTTCTGGAAGGTGGTGTTTCTCTGGAGGGAACCAACTGGACCATGGGTGGAATGTTTGCCCAGACTTCAGGACTGCCACTTCAGGTTTCCATTGGTGGAAATGGAATGGCTCAGCAGAGTGAATTCTTCCCGGATCTTGTGACTCTGGGAGATATCCTTCAGAAGAACGGATATAAGCAGGAACTGATGATTGGTTCTGAAGCCAAGTTTGGTGGCCGTGATACCTACTTTAGTCAGCATGGTGACTATCAGCTGCTGGATTATAACTGGGCTATAAAGGAAGGTCTGATTCCTGAAGACTACTACGTTTGGTGGGGCTTTGAGGATGAAAAGCTTTTTGATTTTGCTAAGGACGAGCTGACCAGACTTTCCGGAGAGGAAGAACCCTTCAATCTGACACTCCTTACCGTTGATACACATTTTGAAAATGGTTATGTATGTGACCTCTGTAAGACAGAACATGGGGATAATCAGTATGCAAATGTTTATTCCTGCGCCAGCAGACAGGTTGTGGAATTTGTAAGATGGATACAGCAGCAACCTTTTTATGAAAATACTACGGTTATTCTTTCTGGTGATCATCCAACTATGGATAAAGATTTCTGCAATGACGTTGCAGGAGAATATCAGAGAAGAACCTATGTAAATATACTTAACAGTGCAGTGCCCCGAAGAGGAAGCGCTGACAGAAAGTATACAACTCTGGATATGTTTCCAACCACCCTTGCTTCTATAGGTGTAAAAATAGAGGGAGACCGTCTGGCACTTGGAACTAATCTTTTCTCTGAGCAGGAAACACTGCTTGAAGAGCATGGAATGCCTGAACTTGACACCCTGGTGGGAACTCCTTCAGCATTTATGACGAAACAAAGTCATATAGTTGTTACCAAGAAGACTCTCGATAATATCCAGAATGAAAAAATAAAAGTAAAAACAGAGGACGATGGAAAGCTTACGATTTCAATTCCGAAAATAAGAGCCATAAATGTGAGCAGTCTCCAGAAGGCTGAACTGGAAGTGACTTCTAAATCTACGGGTGATATCAAGACTTATGATATGACCATCAAACCAAAGAAGAACGATCCGAATCTTTTTTCAGTGAAGGCAAAAACAGATATAGCAGAAAATAAAAAAAGTGATATAATTGTGAAGATATATTTTACCGTACAGGGGATAAAACACTATCAGGTTTATGAATGGAGTGGTGACGAAGCTGAGTGATTCCACTCTGATGAGGTTTGAAATGAAAATCCTAAAAAATATTTTGAAAATATTAATATTCCTGTTCTTTATGTTTTCTGTGGTATTATTTTTTACCCAGATCTGGCTTCTCAGCAGGTGGGCTGAGTTGACAGCAGCTGAGGTTCTGTATCATATCCTGGCGCCACTGAACGGTACCAATATGGATATGGTAAAGGATTACATATTTAAATTCCTGGTACCTGCAATTCTTGTGATTGTTTTAGTTGGAGTGACATTTGTTATCGTTGTAAAGAAGAAAAAAGCGAAGACCAGATTATTCTTTATAATAATGGCTGGATTAGGGCTTGTTCTTCTTGGCATAAGTTGTATAAGAATTGAGAGAAATGTAGGTCTGTTCTCCTATGCGTTTAATTATCTGAAGGCCAAAAAATTTGAGGGAGAGGACTTTATTGAGATAAATTATACTGATCCGAAAAAGGTAAAGATAGAATTCCCTGAAAAGAAAAGAAATCTCATATTTATCTATCTGGAATCCATGGAAATGACTTATGCTGACAAGGATGCAGGTGGATATTTTGATACAAATTACATCCCTGAGCTGACTGAACTTGCCAGGGAAAATGAATGTTTTAGTGATGATGACAAGTTGAGAGGTGGAGCTTCATTCCCGGGAACTAACTGGACCATGGGTGCGATGTTTGGAACCACTTCGGGACTGCCCCTTCAGATATCTCTGGGTGCAAATTCCATGGGAAGAGAGGACAGTTTCTTCTCAGGAGCGACTACTCTGGGAGATATTCTCAGCAGAGAGGACTATAAACAGGTTCTTCTGCTTGGCTCCGAAGCGCATTTCGGAGGACGTGAATCCTACTTCACGGAACATGGAAACTATGGCATGATGGATTATAACTGGGCTATAAAAGAAGGTAAGATACCTTCGGATTATAAGGTCTGGTGGGGATATGAGGATGAGAAGCTTTTTGAGTATGCAAAGGAACAGTGTACAGAGCTCTCTTCCGGAAAGAAGCCTTTCAATCTGACACTTCTTACAGTAGATACACATTTCCCTGATGGCTATGTCTGCAGACTCTGTGAGAATCAGTATGATTCCCAGTATGGAAATGTAATAGCCTGCGCCAGCAGACAGACCCTTGATTTTGTTAACTGGATCAAGGAGCAGGATTTTTATGAGGATACGACCATTGTGATCACCGGAGATCATCCGACCATGGATCCACATTTCGTAAAGGGAGTATCCAAAAAATATTCAAGAAGAACGTATACCTGCATCATAAATGGTGCGGCAGAGAAGGAAAGAAAGGAAGCAAGAGACTTTTCAACATTGGATTTATTCCCAACAACTCTTGCTGCTATGGGTGTTTCCATAGAGGGTGACAGACTCGGAATGGGAGTAAATCTTTATGGTGATGTGGACACTATAGTGGAGCAGTACGGTGAGAAGGTCTGCTCTGACAGAATAAATATACCTTCAGCTTTTATGGATAAGCTGAGTGAGGTTCAGATAACTACAGAGGATCTGGACAGGATAAAGAAGGCGAAAATCAAGGTTACTGAGCTGGAGGATGGTTCAGGATTACAGGTTACCCAACTTCATATCAGATCTATCAAGGCAGCTTCTCTTGAAAAGGCTGATCTGGAGGTTATAAACAAAAAGACTGGAGAAACCAGACATTTTGATATGGGCAGAGTTATCTATCCTAACAACCCTGCTAAGTTTTCTAATCAGGTGGTAATTGATGGAACGTCAGCAGATTTTAATGATCTGACCATGAAGATATATTTTACAGTTAAGGGTATAGATCATTATCTGATAAATACATGGAATTATAGTGAAGAGGAACAGATGTGGATTCCGGAATAATAGTTGCGACACATAAAAAATACTGGATGCCTGAGGATGGAATATATATCCCGCTTCAGGTGGGATGTGATATTTCAAAAACTCCTGAGGGAAGACCTCTGAATCTTGGTTACCGGAAGGATAATACGGGAGATGAGATTAGCCGGAAGAACAGAAATTACTGTGAGCTTACAGGTCTTTACTGGGCTTGGAAGAATCTGAAATCGGATTATGCCGGTCTGGTACATTATAGAAGACACTTCTCGGTGAAACGTAAGGGAACCAAGCAGGAGAGGGTTCTGAATGCCCGGGAGCTGAAATCACTTTTTAAGAAGGCGGACATCCTTCTTCCGAAGAAGAGAAGGTATTTTATAGAAACGAATTACAGTCAGTATGCCCATGCTCATCATGCAGTGGATCTGGACACTACGAAAGAAATAATCAGTGAGAAGTATCCTGATTATATACCTGCATTTGAAAAGGTGATGAAGCGTACCAGCGGACACAGATTCAATATGTTCATCATGAAGAGACAGTATTTTGATGAATACTGTGAGTGGCTGTTTGACATATTATTTGAACTTGAGAAGAGACTTGATATTTCTCAGTACAGTGAAAATGATTCGAGAGTCTTTGGTTTTGTTAGTGAGAGACTGTTGGATGTCTGGATTGAAACCAGGGGCTATGATTATCTGGAACTGCCATATATTTTTATGGAGAAACAGAACTGGCTGGTGAAGGGTTCCAGATTCTTATTACGTAAATTCAGGTGACTTAAATATGCTGAATGTTTTTACGCTTATCAGATGTATATTGATGGGATTTGTTCTTCCATTTCTGGCAGGAAGATGTTTTCTGTATCTGGTACAGGGCAGAAAAAGTGAAAGTGCCACGAATATGGGATTTTTTCTCATCTCCGGATATCTGCTTATATGGACTCTCATCGAGATCCTGGCAATTCCGGTTACTATTCTGAAAGCACCATTTAGCTGTGTTTTTATACCGGTAACAGTTATTATAGTGGTGGCAGCGATAGCCGGTCTCGTAATAATGATAAAAGAAGCAAGAGTAAGTAAGGGCGACGGAAAGTGCGCCCTTATTTCCGTGTTTAAGACAAAAAGCGATGTAATATTTTTCGTAGTATTCCTTCTGCTTTTTATAGTTCTCATTTGTCTTATCGAAATGACTCTTTTCTATGATGCAGATGATTCCAGATTTCTCGTTAATGCAGGGGATATACTTAGAACGAATCGAATCCTTAGTACGGATCCTGTAACAGGTGGTCCCATAGACTTAGGTTACAGAGACTTTAAGAAGGATCTCATAGGACAGTGGTCAGCCTTCCTCGCCTTCGCTGCAAAGCTTTCAGGAGTAAATGCAACTGTTTATGCACATTCTATCTATCCGGTAATTGCTATGATACTTATCATTCTTATATACTGGATTCTTCTGGGAGAAAGAAGCATAACTGATAAAAGTATAGGAATGATTGCGGTAATGGCATTCATCATTTTTGGCAATTATTCCACTCATAGTCAGGAAACTGTGTCTGTGATCCGTATCTGGCAGGGCAAGGCTACCATGGCACTATTTGGCACACTTACCATGATTTATCTCTTTGGTAAAATTATAGATCATGAGGCAGATGTTTCGAACTTCATTCTTATATTTACAGTAAATATGTCTCTGTCTCTGATGAGCAGCATGGGTATGGTAATAGCTGCGATTATGATAGCAGTATATGGAATCTATGCGGGTATAAGCAGGAGAAGTATCAGGGTATGTCTGGTTTCATTTTTGATGTGTATACCTAATGCACTTCTTTATGTTCTAAGTGCAGTATATACACTTGAAAAGTATCTGGGTTAAAGATAAGAAAATATTTATTCAAGATAATTTAGAGGAAGTCTGAAATGAAAATGATTCTAAAGGCTATATTTGAAATGACTTCAGAATACTACGGTACGGCTACATTTCTCGTAATGGCTGTATTCGTGGGTGTTCTTCTGATGCTCATCGACATAAAAAAATACAGCCGTATGATACTTCCTGTTCTTCTGACTCTTTTTGTGGTTTTTAATCCTGTGTGTTACAAGATAGTCTTTAGTAAGATACGTTTCTGGAGACTTTTCTGGATGATCCCTATGGTTTACATAATTCTCCTTGGATTTATGGAACTGATTAAAAGATGTGACAGTGTATTTAAGAAAACGGGATGTCTGGCAGGACTTATTGTGCTTCTGATAATAGGTGGAGATAATGTGTTTGCAGGTAGTGGTCTGGGATATAGTGAAGATCCGTATCAGCTGCCTCATGGTGTATCACAGGCTTGTGAAACCATGCTGAGTGTAGATAAAACTCCAAGATGCGTGGTTGGAGGAGACCTTAGAACCTCCGTTCGTCTGTATTCAGGCAGTATTGAGCCTATGTATGGACGTGATGCGGAGAACTATATAGATAAAGCTTCGGAGTATGATAAGAGAGTTTTTAAGGAGATGGAGAGTGAGTGTCCGGATTATGCCTACATCTTCTCAAATGCCAGAAGGCTTGGGTATAATTTTGTAGTTAATACTTCTGATAAGCCTGCTGATTATGAACTGGTGACTGAGTATGGCTACAAGCTTCTCGGTGATAAGGGAGGCTATAATGTTTACTATAATCCTGACATTCCAGATATGGATGACAGCAGACAGTCTGGATATATATGGAAATCTAATGGAACCGGA
The DNA here is from genome assembly GCA_902782695.1 of uncultured Lachnospiraceae bacterium. Taxonomy (GTDB): domain Bacteria; phylum Bacillota; class Clostridia; order Lachnospirales; family Lachnospiraceae; genus Eubacterium_Q. The sequence goes on from CACZOE010000139.1 coordinate 19,678, forward strand.
TGGTACTGTCTTGATCCTGAAGGAAATCGTCTTAAGGACTGTGTGGAAGAGATAGATGGAGTCTGGTATTATTTTAACAGCAACGGATTTTTAATGGAGTCAGTAGACAGCGAATCTGCTGAAACGCTAAAGGCTTCAGATATGATAGTGACTGCCTATGGTAAAAGTGGTCCAAAGTCAGAAGGAAGTACACCAAGATTTGTAACTGTAGATGATTGTCAGGGTAATCTGATTATAATAGATGGTGGTTCCAAGTCTCAGTATAAGGCCGTTCATGATGTGCTTAAAATGTACGGAAGAGATGTAACTGCCTGGATACTGACAAATGATGATAAGAATACGTCAGGCGCTTTTAGCAGGATATATAAAAGCTTCGTAAAGGATACTGCAGAAGGAAAGTCTGGTGCACATCCTGTAAATATTCAGGAAGTATATACGGCCGACTCCTTTGAAAGCGAAGAGTTTAAAGAAATCACAGCGGAAGCTGAAAATATAAAACATATTTCTGCCGGGGATAAGTTTAAAACTGGTGGTGTCAGTATCGAAGTGGAAGAAGAGTCTGACGGAATGTTGACTCTGACTATATGTGGAGAGAAGGACAGCATACAGCTAAAAGAACTTGATTTCTCAGAAAATGGAAGGTCATTTATTCTTCACTGACTTACCAGATGGTGTCAAAAGTTACTTTTGATACCTGCATCATATGTATGTAAAGCTTCTTAAAAACTCTGGAAAAATATCAAGATAAAAAGAGATATCAGATGGAAAATGAAGTAAGAAAAAATAAGAATATCTGGAAATTACTGATCATGCTAGCCTGCACGGCTGTCATGCTTGGGACGTTTCTTGTTACAGTAAGATATGCCTGCATGATGCAGCATGTCTCTGCTTCTGATGGAACATTTTTCAGTGGTGGCAGCCTCTGGCTCAGCTTTCTGAAACTTATGGCAGGAATTCTTTCAATGGATATATTTACATTCTGTCACAAAGTATGGCCATGGCTGTTTGTCACTTTTATGCTTGTGGAGTATTTCTTTCTTGGACTCAGACTTTTTGTTGAGGATGGCATGAGCTTTTATTATTCTTATTCTCTTTCATGTATTTTTGTAAGCATATATATGATCATTCTTCATGTGGGATATATATCAGAAGACTCTCTGGAAGCTATGGTTTATCTGAATTCCTGGAGTGCAACTGCGGTTTCCGGAATACTGCTGTTTCCACTTCTGGTATTAGTACTGCTTTGGAAAAAGGATATAGGTTTTCGGATTCCATTCATTATCATGGTTACGTCTTTATACATGGGAATATCCGGAATGGAGAACTGGAGGAACTTTATACTGAGAGGTATAACGATAAATTATATCGGCAGGGGATGGATTCTCATGCTGGCGGTAATCGGAGTTACCACCATGATCGTTATGAAGAGAAGGCCTGCCAGATATTTGGTTATAGCAGCGCTCCTTTCTACTATTACATTTACCCCATACCCCCTTGGACTGATGGCGGCCTATGGAGTGACAGGGCTGATAGGAAGAGTTTATATAAAGAGTACTAAGGAAGGTACTAGAAAGTCCTATGTAACGGGGGCTCTTATAACTGCTGTATGCTATGGGATATTTGCTGCTACAGTTCTGGCGGCAGGATTTTTTTCAAATAGCAGAGTATCCTGGAATGTGGGATTTTCGGCAGTGGAAAATGACAGAAGGCTTCCTGAAGATCTGATGAAGCTTACAGACTATATAGTTTCTGATAGTGAAGAGATGCCCCATATCTGTGGTTCAGATATAACCGCATCAGCAGTGCTTCAGTATAGTGTTTTAAACAATCTTCATTTGAGGGATGTCAGAGGACTGTGGCATGAAGCACCACTGGGAGAACAGGAAATAAAAGAAAAAATAAATGAAATCGATAAAGAAATGTATGTTATAATTAAAGGCAGTTCATCTGATGCTGATAAGCTTACAGCTTCAGGTGATCTACATCTGATTAAGAAGTTTGGAGACTACGGTCTTTATGGGAGGTAGTAATGTCAGAGAGTAACAAAGGATTTTACTTTGATGAGATAAGAGCATCCGCTGATCTGACAGAAAGAGTAGTAATACAGGGTTATGTTGCTGATGGATTTCTGGATAACAGTCGTCCCAGAGCAGCGCTTTTTCTGGGGAAGAGACCTGTCAAAGCTCTTCCGGTTACGCTGGAGGTAGTGAAGCTTCCGCCTCTTTATCTTCGACGCCGGGAAGGTCATACCATGTCTTACATGGGATTTTTCTTTGTGGATATATCCAAGGTGTCAAAAAGGCTGGCTTTAAATAAGCAGGTCAGGCTGGTGGTTATTACAGAAACTGCTGATAAAGAGAGGCGATATATATATAAAGGCTCATTTACAAATGTGTATGAAGCATCCCAGGGATATTCTTTTAAGATAAATGATGCATATTCCAAGGATGGAAAGACCTATATCGGTGGCTGGATGGGTGGTGATCCGACAACTGTCATCAAGATAGAAGGACTTGACCGAAAGGGTGGTGCTTCTTCAGTGGGGGTTGATGGTTCTGCCAGAGTTGGAACGAAAGAGTATACAGAACCACTGGAATATCAGCTGGAGATGATACCTCACAGTGAGATAGCTGTGCAGTTTCCAGAAATAGAAGATAGAGATAATCTGGGCTTTGTGGCCTCTGTGGATGGGGAGTATAAGAAACTCCGTGTAACCATGTCTTTGGGGGATAAATCCACCTCGAGTGTTATCACGACAGGAAAGAGTAATTTTGATCTGGATTCCTCTAATAATCTGGTAAGGTATTCCGGCAAGGTGGCAAGGAATCTAAAGAATTATGGCGTGAAGGAAACTGCCAACAAGATAATGCTCCACATGTATCTGCCGGTGCTTACATTAAACAGAAAATACAACAAATGGATACAGCAAAGAAATTTCGATAAAAAAGAGATAGCTCATCAAAAGGCGGCTCAGGAGAAATTTAAATATAGACCACTCCTCAGTCTTCTGGTGCCTCTATATGAGACAGATGAAACATTTCTAAAGGAACTGATCGATTCAGTTAAGAGTCAGACCTATGATAACTGGGAGATATGTTTTTCTGATGGCAGTGAAAATCCGGAGAGACTCACACAGATAATAGGAGAGTATTCTAAAGCGGATCCCCGTATCAGGTATGTTGCCGAAAAGAAAGGCCCCCTTGGAATTTCTGAAAATACTAACCAGGCATTCTCCATCGCAAAAGGTGAGTTTATCATTCTGGGTGATCATGATGACCTGCTCTACCCCGAAGCTTTCTACCATGTGGTAAGAGCTATGAATAAAGAAGGCGGAGCAGAGATAGATGTTGTATATACAGATGAAGACAAGACCAATCTGGTGGCTGGAAGAAGATTTGAACCAGCTATCAAACCGGATTATAATCAGCTGTTTCTCGAGAGCTGCAATTATATAACTCATATGTTTGTGGTACGAAAGAGTATAGTTGATGAGGTAAAGGGTTTTGATGAAGCCTGTGACGGAGCTCAGGATTATGATTTCATCCTGAGGTGTACTGAAAAGGCAAGAAAGGTGCATCATGTAAACAGAGTGCTCTATAGCTGGAGAATAAGCAGTGCATCTACAGCAGGTAATCCGAAGGCAAAGATGTATGCTTATGATTCTGGAGTGAAGGCACTCCAGTCACATTATGACAGAGTAGGAATAGATGCTACAGCAGAAATAGGAGATCATCTGGGTTATTATCATACCACCTACAGCATAAAGGGAAATCCGGTTTTATATGCCGTTATAATAAATGCTGATTCTGATGACAAATATAATGCCACGGTTCAGTCCATAAAGAGTAAATCCGATTTTAAAGAGATAGAATTTATCCGTGTCCGTAAGTCTGATGGTCAGACCTATGCTGATCAGCTGAACAGAGGTATAGATGAGGCCGGTCTGATGGCAGATTCTGAAGAAAGAGAACGCTCTGATTTCTATGTGGTATTCATCGAAGCAGGTGTTACCATGATGGGAGAGGATGATCTGTCAGGAATGCTGGGACTTCTTTCTTCCAGAAAGGATGTATCAGTTGTTGGCGGAAAGGTATACTGTGCAAATGGTACTGTGGCACATGCCGGAGTCATACTGGATACGGACAGAGTATATGGTTACGAATTCATGGGTCAGAGCATATCCAAGGATATGTATTTTAACCATAGTGAGTATTCGGCTCTGAGGCGTGGTGTTACACTTTTCAGAATGAGTGAGCTAAATGAATTCGGGGACTTCAGCAGAGAGTATAAAGGCGGGAATGCCATGATAGAGTACACCCTCCGGATGTCTGCTGCGGGACGTAAATGTATCTATAGTGCTAATTCAAATTTCCATATAAATATTTCAAAAGGAATAGATGCTTCTGCTATATTTGATAAGGATGATGGGACAGAGGATGAGAAAATATTCCGGGAAAGAAATGCTGAAATACTGAAGGATGGAGATCTGTATTATAAAACAGATCCCTTGATGATATCTAAAAACAGGAAAGAAAGGTAGGAGTAAATATGAAGGGAATTATACTTGCAGGAGGTTCAGGAACAAGACTGTATCCATTAACAAAGGCTGTATCAAAGCAGATAATGCCTGTGTATGACAAACCGATGATCTATTATCCACTGTCAACACTTATGCTGGCTGGAATCAGAGAGGTGCTGATCATTTCAACACCGAGAGATCTTCCGGTATTTGAGGAGCTTTTTGGAACAGGCGAGCAGCTGGGAATGAAATTTTCCTATGCAATCCAGGAGGTTCCAAGAGGACTGGCAGATGCATTTATCATTGGAGAAGAGTTTATCGGAGATGATAATGTAGCTCTTGTTCTTGGAGATAATATATTCTATGGTCAGAGCTTTTCAAAGGTGCTTAAGAGTGCAGCAGAAAGAAAGACCGGCGCAACTATTTTCGGATACTATGTTAAGGATCCAAGAGAATACGGAGTAGTTGAATTTGATGAGGATGGCAAGGCACTTTCAATTGAGGAAAAGCCTGAGAATCCAAAGTCAAACTATGCAGTTCCGGGACTTTATTTCTATGATAACGATGTTATTGAGATAGCAAAAAATGTAAAGCCTTCTGCAAGAGGCGAGATAGAGATAACCTCTGTAAATAATGAATACCTGAAAAGAGGTACTTTGATGGTTGAAACTCTTGGACGTGGTTTTGCATGGCTTGATACCGGAAACCATGACATGCTTCTCGATGCTGCTGATTTTGTGGCTGCATTCCAGAAGAGACAGGGCATGTATATATCATGTATAGAGGAAATTGCTTTCAGAAAGGGCTTCATTGATAAGGAGCAGCTTCTGAAACTGGCTGAACCTCTGCTAAAAACTCATTATGGCCAGTATCTTATAGATGTGGCTAATGGTCTGTAGAAGTAAATTCAGTGAAAAAAATGTGAAATTATTATATAGTTTTAATAATCTTAATAAAAATGTAATAATTTTGTAACAAATGGGTTGACATAATTGTGTCAACCCTTTATAATGTGCGTGATAAGGTTGCTATAATTCTATAAAAATATTTTTATCAATAAAGGGGTTCTATGAATATCTTTAAATCAAATAAAAGAATAATATCTATGCTCTTATGTCTGACCATGGGAATGTCAGTCCTTGTGCCTGCTAAAACAGGCAGTGTTTATGCTGCTGAAGGAGACGCTCTATATGCTACAGAGGGAGATGCTTCTGAATATATAGAAGAAAGTGACACTCAGGAGATGACGGAAGCTGGCACTCAGGAAGTGATTGAGACTGATACGGAAGAGGTAGTAGAAAATAGTGATGCAGAAGACTACGTTTCAGCTGCTGAGTGTGTTTCTGATGAAGAAAACTCAGAAGAAAGCACTGCCTCAGAAGACTCTGATGCTCCAGAGAAGGATACAGTAGCTGATAATGAGGCAGGTCTGGTTCAGTCTGAACTGGATATAAATTTTGCAGTAATTGAAGAGGCAGAATTCAAAACTCCTGCAATGGATAAATATATAGTAGTGGATATGGGAGACGAAAGTACAAAAATAGATGATGCTACGCTCGTTATCCTTAATGAAACTACTGGTGATGAATATGAGATAAAAGCTGATAAGATTCAGGATAGCAGCATGGTTTTCTATGCAAGCTTCCCAAACAGCAGCTTTGCAGGAAAATATGTTATCAAGAAGATTGTCTATATTTCTGAAAATACTGAGTATGTAAAGTATTGTTCTGACAGTGACATGCTTCCACGTTTCGGAGTTAATAAAAAGATAGACGGAGAGCCTGATGCATGGTTTGTAGATGAAGAAACTGACAGCGCTTCTAATTCTTCGGTGTCTGACATGGCTGAAGAATCAAAGGAAATAATTGATCTTTCTGAAGGATTTGATAATGCTGATGCAATAGGTGTCAACGGTTCAAACAGTGATATATCCATCACAAATGAAAGCTCAAAGAATGAGACTCAGGATGTTGAAATTGTAAATATAGAAGAATCTGCCAAGGAACTGGCTGAAAAGATAGAGACTGCAGCAAGAAAGAAGCAGCAGGGCTCTATGACAAGTACCTCTGGAAATATAATAATCGTACTTGACCCGGGACATGGTGCAAATGATCCTGGAGCTGTAAGAACCTGGGATAACATCTATTACTGTGAAAGAGATATAAATCAGAAGATAGCAAATGCCTGCAAGGCTGAGCTTTCTAAAAATACAGAAATTACTGTTTACATGACACGTAACAGTACTTCAGATCCTTTCCATGGTGCAACAAGCCAGGATCTGCAATGGCGTTGTAAATATGCTTATGAAATGCATGCGGACCTTTTCGTCAGTCTTCACTGTAATTCCGGTGGACCTCAGGTAAATGGTGCAGAGGTTTATGTACCAAATAAGAGTTTAAATGAAAGTAATTATAATGTGGGACAGGCAGTTGGTGGAGCTATTCTTGCTAAACTTGTTGAGCTTGGTATTGCCAACAGAGGTCTTATTGTCAAGAATTCAGCTAGTGGCGCCAAGTATTCTGACGGTTCCATCGCAGATTACTATGCTGTTATCAAGGGCTGCAAGCAGTACGGAATCCCTGGAATGATCGTTGAACATGATTACATTTCAAATGAAGAAGACTGCAAGAAGTTCTTTGGTAGTGACGAAGCTATCGCTGCACTGGGTGTGGCTGATGCACAGGGAATCCTTTCCTGTTTAGATACATTAAAACTTAACAGAACCGGTGGAGCTGCTGATGCAGTTGAGGGAACCTGGGATGTGGTAAATGGTTATAAGGTTTACCGTGATGCCAACGGCAATCTGGTTACAGGATTCTTCTCTGTTGAAGATCAGACCTATTACGGAGATGCTAACGGATATGTAGTAACTGGCTATCAGGCTATTAACGGTAAGAGTTACTATTTTGGCGACGATGGAGTTATGCTGACAAATGTATGGAGAACAGTTAAATCTGTTAAGTATTACTTCACTGAAACCGGTGTAATGGCTAAGAGTAAATGGGTTAGCATAGACGGAAAGATATATTACTTCAAGTCCAATGGTAAGAGATATAAAAAGGGCTGGAGAACCATCGGCAGAAAGACCTATTACTTCATAAAGGGTGGTTCTGTAGAAACTAATAAATGGAAGAAGAAGGGTACAGCCAAGAAGTACCTCACAAGTGACGGTCATGTAGCTACGGGCTGGACTCAGATAAAGAACTCAATCTACTACTTCAATAAGTACGGCAATATGCAGTATGGCTGGGTTAAAGGTGGTGGAAAGAAGTATTATCTGAACTGGAAGAATGGTAAGGCCTTCAAGGGATGGCATACTATCTGGGGTAAGAAGTACTACTTCTCAAAGGAAGATGCATCACTTCAGACCGGATTTACCAAGGTTGGAAAGAAGACTTATTATCTCTTTGGTTCCGGTGGTTATCAGACCGGCTGGAAGAAGATGAAAGGCAAGATATACTTCTTCAACAACAAGGGTGTAATGCAGACCGGCTGGACAACCTATGGCGGACATAAGGCTTATCTTATGGATGAGACCGGTGAACTTGCTAAGAAAACATTTGTCGTAGTTGGTAAGGGCAACTATAAGGGAAGCACCTTCTACTTTGACAAGAAATATAAATATGTAACTGGCTTCAGATCTATCAAAAAAGAGAAGTATTACTTCGATGAAGATGGAGTTATGAAGCAGTCTGACTGGATAACAGATGATAATGGTGTTACCTATTATGCAAGGGATAATGGTATGTTCTCACATGACAGATTTGAGACCATTGGAGAGCATAAGTATTACTTCAATTCCAGCGGACAGTTTGTAACAGGAACTCAGGTTATAGCATATAACGGCACACCATATACTTATGAATTTGATGCGTCAGGCCATCTCGTATCAGGAGATGGACCAGCCACAAACTATGAGGATGATGTGGCAGCAGGAACAGTTAATAATTCTGATACTGATGAAACAGGAATGTATCTGATCATGGGTACTTCATCTGTAACTGTTGAGCAGATGGTTAACAGATATGTTGCATCAGGAAAAACCTATCCTGCTACAGACCTGACACCTGGTGGGGCAGATTCTATCACAACCTTCTGTACTATACTTAAGGAAGAGGCTGATGCAGAGGGTGTTAAGGCTGAAGTGCTGTATTCACAGGTAATGAACGAGACCGGCTGGCTCCAGTTCGGTGGAGATGTAAAGATAGGTCAGTTCAATTTCGGTGGAATCGGTGCTACCGGCGGCGGAAATCCTGGTCTCTCATTTGCAGATGTACGTACCGGACTCAGAGTTCAGACACAGCATCTGAAGGCTTACGCAAGTACTGCAGCTCTGAACAATCCTTGTATAGATGACAGATTCAAGTATGTAACAAGAGGAAGTGCACCATATGTTGAATACCTTGGAATAAAAGAGAATCCTTCAGGAAAAGGATGGGCATCCAAGGAAAGATATGGTTATATCCTGCTTGATATAATTAAATCTCTGAAACAGTAAAAAATGTACAGAAACAGCAGAAAATTGTACTTGCATTTATTGAAGTAAGAGTTTAGAATACTTCATACGAGAATACATTTATCGATGAAGACTGAATACTTCATCCAGAATGCGACAGGGAGCACTGGTCATGGACTGAGAGCTGGTGCAGGTTCGGAAGATTCAGATAACACTTCATGCGTAGTATGATCGGATATATGATTTCATGTATCCATAAAAAGAGATTATACAAAGTGATAAAAGCGGGTGGTACCGCGGTTAATTGATACAGCTGTAATAGCTGAAATATGTGATTGATCGCCCCGGGATGTTTATACATCCCGGGGTTTTATAATGAGTCAAAATAATCGTCTCAATTGACTCATAGAAAGGAAAAGAAGATGAAGAATATTTACAGAGACAAAACTATCGATAAGATGAGCGAGGCTGATGTTGGTTCAAATGTCCGCCTTGCAGGATGGGTTGAAAATATCAGAGATCATGGTGGAGTTTCCTTCGTTGATCTCAGGGATATGTATGGCGTTATGCAGATAGTTATGAGAGATACATCCCTTCTTGATGGCATTGTTAAGGAGCAGGCTATATCTGTAGAAGGGCTTGTAGAACATCGTGACGAGGAAACCTATAATCCAAAGATTCCTACAGGTACTATCGAGCTTGAGGCTCACAGTGTGGACATTCTTGGAAGGGTTTATTCTCAGGTTCCATTCGAGATAATGACCTCTAAGGAAGTTAGAGAGGATGTTCGTCTCAAGTACAGATATCTGGATCTCAGAAATGAGAAGGTAAAGGATAATATACTATTTCGTTCAAAGGTTATCAGTCATATCAGACATAAGATGGAGGATATGGGCTTTGTAGAGATTCAGACTCCGATTCTCTGTGCTTCTTCACCTGAAGGTGCAAGAGACTATATCGTTCCATCAAGAAGATTTAAAGGTAAATTCTATGCTCTTCCACAGGCGCCTCAGCAGTATAAGCAGCTCCTGATGGTTTCGGGCTTTGATAAATATTTCCAGATAGCTCCATGCTTCAGAGATGAGGATGCCAGAGCTGACAGATCTCCAGGTGAATTCTATCAGCTGGATTTTGAGATGAGTTTTGCTACACAGGAAGATGTTTTCCGCGTAGGAGAGGAAGTACTTACAGATGTATTCAGCAAATTTGCTCCTGAGGGTTATACAGTAACTCAGGCTCCTTACCCTGTTATCAGCTACAGGGAAGCTATGCTGAAGTATGGTTCCGATAAGCCGGATCTCAGAAACCCGCTGTTTATCATTGATCTGTCTGAGTTCTTCCAGAGATGTACATTTAAACCATTCCATGGTCTTACAGTAAGAGCAATTGTAATTCATGAGAGACTGACAAAGGGTCAGCATGAAAAACTCCTTAAATATGCCCAGGGTATTGGAATGGGAGGCCTCGGTTATCTGGAGGTTCTGGATGACGGAAGCTACAAGGGACCTATAGATAAATTTATCCCGGAAGATATGAAGGATGAACTGAAGGAAAAATCAGGACTAAGTGTTGGTGATACTATATTCTTCATAGCTGATAAAGAAATGCAGGCAAGCCTCTATGCAGGTCAGATCAGAACTGAGCTGGGTGAGAGACTTGATCTGATAGAAAAGAACGCATATAGATTCTGCTATATAAATGATTTTCCTATGTATGAGCTGGATCCTGAAACTGAGAAGATAGGATTTACACACAATCCATTCTCTATGCCTCAGGGAGGACTTGATGCACTGCTTAACAAGGATCCTCTGGATATACTGGCTTATCAGTATGATATCGTTTGTAACGGTGTTGAGCTCTCTTCCGGAGCTGTTAGAAATCATGATATGCAGATAATGGAAAAGGCTTTTGAGATAGCTGGTTATTCAAAAGATATACTCGAGAAGAAGTTTGGTGCTCTCTATACTGCATTCCAGTTTGGTGCACCACCACATGCAGGTATGGCACCTGGAGTTGATCGTATGATTATGCTCCTTAGAAATGAAGAGAATATCCGTGAGGTTATTGCATTCCCAATGAACGGAAATGGACAGGACCTCATGTGTGGAGCTCCTGGTGATGTAACAGAGCAGCAGCTGAGAGATGTTCACCTCACACCGGATGATATTGCAGAGAGTTATGGAATACAGATCACATCTTCCTCTAAGTCAGAGGATAATGATGAGGTACAAAGTGGTTCAGGTACTGTACAGATTACAGATGAAGTCATCGAGTATGTCGGTATCCTTGGAAAACTGGAACTCTCCGAGGAAGAAAAAGAGAAGTCCAAGAAGGACCTTACAGAAATGCTGGAATATGTAGGAAAGCTCGGTGAGCTGGACACCAGTAATGTAGAACCGATGAGTCACACATTCCCGGTATCAAACGTAATGAGAGAGGATGTAGTTTCTAATGGAGATGACAGAGAGAACATGTTAAAGAATGCTCCTCAGAGAAATGATGAGGCATATATAGTTCCGGAGACTTTCTAGAACTGGAAACAATAATAACTTATTAAATAATTTAATAAATAAGATAAGAAAAATAATAAAAAAGGAGATTTGAAAAATGTTCGAAATCCTGTCACTAAGTGCGGTTGAACTGGGTAAGAAGATTGCTTCAGGCGAGATAACGTCTGTCGAAGCAACCAAGGCTTATCTGGATAAAATAGGCGCTGTGGATAAAGATATAAATGCATATGTAACAGTGGATACTGAAGGGGCTCTAAAGGCTGCTGAGGAAGCTGACAAAATGATTGCAGCAAAAAAAGCAGCGGGAGAAACTCTCAGTCCCTTTGCAGGTGTGCCTGTAGCAATAAAGGATAATATGTGTATAGAGGGGATGCTTACTTCCTGTTCTTCACATATACTGGATAATTTCTATCCGACCTATACAGCTACAGCAGTAGAAATGCTTAAAGAGGCGGGGGCAGTTGTGCTGGGACATACAAATATGGATGAGTTTGCCATGGGTAGCACCACGGAAACTTCCTACTATGGACCTACAAAGAATCCTAGAAATACTGACAGGGTTCCAGGTGGTTCTTCAGGTGGATCAGCAGCTGCAGTAGCTGCAGATGAGTGTGCTGTGGCACTGGGATCTGATACAGGTGGATCCATCAGACAGCCTGCTTCCTTCTGTGGAGTTACTGGAATCAAGCCAACCTACGGACGTGTATCCAGATATGGACTTATAGCCTATGGTTCATCTCTTGATCAGATAGGACCTCTTGGTAAAACTGTAGAAGACTGTGCTGCCATGCTGGAGGTTATATCCGGACATGATCCTAAGGATTCCACCTCAGCTGATGCTGAAAACAGTAAAGACCGTATAGATTTTACTTCAGCTCTGATTGATAATGTTGAAGGAATGAAGATAGGTGTGCCAAGAGACTATTTCCTTGAGGGAATAAATGAGGATGTTAAAGCTGCAGTTCTGGGTGCAGCAGAGGTACTTAAGTCAAAGGGCGCAATAGTTGAAGAGTTTGATCTCGGAATGGTTGAGTATGCTATTCCTGCATATTATGTAATAGCCTGTGCAGAGGCTTCATCAAATCTTGAAAGATTTGATGGTGTCAAGTATGGTTACAGAACCGGAGAGTACACAGACCTTCACAACATGTATAAGAAGACCAGAAGCGAAGGCTTTGGTGCTGAGGTTAAGCGCCGTATAATGCTTGGTTCCTTCGTTCTTTCTTCAGGATACTATGATGCCTACTATGTAAAGGCCCTGAAGGTAAAGGCACTTATCAAGCAGGCCTTTGATAAGGCTTTTGAAAAGTATGATGTTATACTCGGACCGGTTGCTCCGACAACAGCACTTAAGTGTGGTGAGTCTCTGTCCGATCCTATAAAAATGTATCTGGGAGATATATATACAGTATCAGTTAACCTTGCGGGACTTCCGGGAATCTCACTTCCTTGTGGAGAGGATAAGGATGGACTCCCTGTAGGACTTCAGCTCCTGGGACAGACTTTTGAAGAAAAGAAGATAATTCAGACAGCATATACATTTGAAAAATATAGACTAAGTAATATGGATTTGAAATGTGATAAGGACTTAAAAGACAGTTCTTATGGAAAGGAGGCCTAAACCATGAGTAAAGAATACGAAGTGATAATAGGTCTCGAGGTTCATGTTGAACTTAATACTAAGACAAAAATATTCTGTGGATGTTCTACTGAATTCGGTGGTGCGCCAAATACACATGTGTGCCCTGTCTGCGCAGGAATGCCGGGTTCACTTCCGGTACTGAATAAGGAAGTAGTAAATAAGGCTATAAGCGTAGGACTTGCCACGAATTGTGAGATAACACGTAATTCCAAATTCGACCGTAAGAATTATTTCTATCCAGATAATCCGCAGAACTATCAGATATCACAGCTCTATTATCCAATCTGCAGAAATGGTCATGTGACTATAATGTCAAAGGGTGTAGCAAAGGATATCAGGATTCACGAGATACATATGGAGGAGGATGCAGGAAAACTGATTCATGATCCTGTAACTGATGATACCTATGTTGATTTTAACCGTTCAGGCGTTCCGCTTATCGAAATCGTATCCGAGCCGGATATGCGCTCTGCAGATGAGGTAATTGCTTATCTTGAAAAGCTGAGAGAAACTATTCAGTATCTGGATGCATCAGACTGCAAGCTGAATGAGGGCTCCATGCGTGCTGACGTAAATATCTCTATAAGAGAGATGGGAAGCGATGTCTTTGGAACCAGAACAGAGTCCAAGAACCTGAACTCCTTTAAGGCAATCAGAAGATGTATCGAAAATGAAGTTAAGAGACAGAAGGAAATCATAGAGAGTGGTGAGAAGGTAGTACAGGAAACCCGCCGCTGGGATGACCTGAAGGGCGTATCTTATCCTATGCGTTCCAAGGAAGATGCTCAGGACTACAGATATTTCCCTGATCCGGATCTGGTACCAATTGTGGTAAGTGATGAGTGGATAGAGGAAATCAAGGCTAAACAGCCTGAGTTTAAGGATGAGAAGAAACTCAGATATAAAGAAATGTACGGTCTTCCAGACTATGATATAGATCAGATTACCGGAAGCAAGAAGATGGGCGAGATATTTGAAGGTGCCGTTAGTGCCGGTGCTGATCCAAAGAAGGTATCTAACTGGCTCATGGTTGAAACCATGCGTCTCATGAAAGAGACCGGAACAGATGCTGACAAGCTGAAGTTCTCTGCTGAAAACCTTGCTAAGCTCGTTAAGCTGGTGGATTCTAAGGAAATAAATAATGCAGTGGCTAAGGAAGTCTTTGAAAATGCAGTATTTTCTGAGAATCTGGATCCTGTAAAATATGTAGCAGATAATAACCTGTCCATAAAGAGTGATTCTGGAAAGCTGGAAGCAGTAGTAAAGAAAGCTATCGAGGCAAATCCGAAGGCAATTGAAGATATTTTAGGTGGAAAAGGTAAGGCAGTGGGTGCTATAGTAGGATATGTAATGAAGGAAATGAAGGGTAAATGTGATCCAGCTGAGGCAAACAAACTGATCGCAGCTGAAATTGAGAAGATTAAAGGAGAATAAAAATGAGAACATATCTTGTAACAGGTGGTGCCGGATTTATCGGTTCAAATTATATTCACTATATGTTTGATAAATACGGTGATGATATTCGTATAATTAATGTAGATAAGCTTACTTATGCAGGTAATCTGGAGAATCTTAAGGACATTGAGTCCAGACCTAACTATACATTTGTGAAGGCAGATATCTGTGATAAGGACGCTATAGCAAAAATTTTTGCAGACAATGAGATTGACAGAGTGGTACATTTTGCTGCTGAGTCTCATGTAGACCGTTCTATCAAGGAGCCGGAAGTTTTTGTTCAGACAAATGTTCTGGGTACAGCAGTTATGCTTAACTCTGCTAAGGCAGCCTGGGAGAATGAGGATGGAAGTTTCAAGGAGGATAAGAGATTCCTTCATGTTTCTACAGATGAAGTATATGGTTCACTTCCTGATGATCCGGATGCTTATTTCTATGAGACAACACCTATTGATCCTCACAGTCCTTATTCATCAAGCAAGGCTTCATCAGATCTGCTTGTAAAGGCTTATGTGGATACATATCATTTCCCTGCAGTGATTACAAACTGCTCAAATAATTATGGTCCTTATCAGTTCCCTGAGAAGCTGATACCGCTCATCATCAATAACTGTCTGGCTGGAAAGAACCTTCCTGTCTATGGTGATGGTAAAAATGTTCGTGACTGGCTGTATGTTATGGATCATGCAAAGGGTATCGACATGGCTACTGAGCAGGGCAGAATAGGTGAGAGATACAATATCGGCGGACATAATGAGAAGCAGAATATAGAGATAATCAACATTATCATTGAGACGCTTCAGGAGCTTCTTCCAGATAGTGATCCAAGAAAAGCAAATGTAACCAAGGATCTTATTACATATGTTACTGATCGTAAGGGACACGATCGTCGTTATGCCATCGCTCCTGATAAGATCAAAGCTGAGATAGGATGGTTCCCGGAGACTATGTTCAAGGATGGGATCAGACTTACTATCCAGTGGTATCTGGAAAATGAAGACTGGATGAAGAATGTAACCAGTGGTGATTATCAGAAGTACTATGATTCAATGTATACTGACAGATAAATATAAAACAGGTTCACTTTTATAGAATAAAGGAATATGGGGTAAAACATTTCCTGTAAAGGTTATGATTAAGGGGAAAAATGGTTAAATTAACAGTGGTTATGCCTTGCTATAACGAGGGCACAAGAATATACAGAAATATAATAGAAGCAGTGACTCAGATAGAAAAGTTCTGTGATTCCTTCAGAATCATTGTGGTAAACGATGGAAGCAGTGATGAGACCGAGTCTGAGATAAAGAGGGCTGCAGCTCAGGATAAAAGAGTGGCATACATTTCATATACCGATAACAAAGGAAAGGGCTATGCTGTAAGAAGAGGTATGCTTGCCGCAAAGTCAGAGTATGTTGCTTTTCTTGATGCTGACTTGGAACTGCCACCATACCTGCTTGAAGGCTTCCTGAAGGAGGCTGAGGGTATAGGAGGAAAAGGCTATGATATTGTCATAGGTTCCAAGATGCATCCTGATTCACAGGTGGAATATCCATTCTTTAGAAAAGTCATGAGCCATGGATATTATATATTCATGAAAATGCTTTTTGGACTGAGACTTAAGGACACACAGACAGGAATAAAGCTGTATAGAACTGATAAGATAAAGCCGGTTATGAGACTGGTAAAGACCAGCCGTTTTTCTTTTGATATAGAAATACTTGCCATAGCAAATAAAATGGGACTTACCATTAAAGAAATGCCTGTTGTGGTAAATTTCTCCAGAAATAAGGGAGACAGATCCAAGATAAAGCTATCCAGTATATATGAGATGGTGCGTGACTCTTTCAGAGTTAAAATGTACGTATCAAAACTGAAAATCTAACTAAATTATAGGGAAGAGGTAACTGAATATGAAGTGTTGGGGAAAACGATTTATCAGTGTATTGATGGTACTCGCTGTTTTAGCAGGAACACTTCTTGTGTCATTTGATTCAAAAGCTGCAGAGATAGTTGTAAGAAACGGTGAAAACCTTTCAGGTGCAGTTTATGTTGGAGATACCGGAAGACTATATCCTGATCTTAATACTGCCGACTATACCTATTATTATAATAGTCTTGAGGATGCTACTTCTACTGATGCGATATCTATAGACAGTATAGATAAGAGTGATTTTATTATAATCTACAGATCTAATAGATCAGGCGTGTTAGATGTGGACAATCAGGGTAATTACTCAGCTTTATCTGCCGGTCAGGCTACACTTGATGTATATGTATATCCTGATTTCTATTACTATTATTATGATGAATACATTTTTCATGCCAGTGTTACATTAAGTGTCATATATGATATGACAAATGTTACACTTAGTACATATGATGTATCAGCATATCTGTTCCCTGATTATTATTATGAAAAAAACAAGCCTAGATATAATGGGTGTGAGACTGCTATTCCAATAGTCAGTCCATTTGTTATTGAAAATTTATATCCGGGTGCATTTTCCTATAGCTGTGATAATCCGGACCTGAAAATATCGGTGCGTATTTCAGATAATGTGCTCTACATCGATCAGTCTGCAGATAAATCGGGGAAAGCTAATATATCAGTTACGATATGTGGAAAGACTTTTAACATAACCTATAAGGTGGCTAAAACAGGTATATCCTGTCAGTCAAAGCTTCTTCCGAAAAAGAAAAAGTTTAAACTGAAAATTACAGGTTATTCAGGACCGATAACCTGGAGATCCACAAATCCTAAGGTTGCTACTGTTGATTCAAATGGAGTGGTCAAGGGAAAGAAGATAGGAAACTGTGTGATCATTGCAAAAATGGGAGATGAGTATCTGGGCTGTGCAGTTTCGGTAACAAAGCCGAAGCTGGTAAAGGTCTGTGAAAGAGCAACTTATATAGGAACCCATTGGAAGTATAGTCAGCCTCTTCGTACAAAGAAAGGTTATTATGACTGCAGTGCACTTGTGTGGAAGGCTTACAGTCAGAAGGCAGGACTTTACTTCGGATCAGTTGGATATCCCGGTACAACAGTTACAGAGTCAGCCTGGTGCAAGGCACATGGCAAGATGATAAAAGGTGGAATGACCTACAAGAAATTTCAGAAGATGCAGGTAAATCCGGGGGATATACTCTTTAAGTCGACGAACATGAAAGATAAATTCAACTCAACTTATCATGTTGAGATGTTTACAGGTTATATATGTAACAGTGTGGATTCCTCAGGTAAGCCAGAGTTCAGTGCTTTGTGGGCTGCTCGTGGAAGCTACTATAGCTGGGAAGAAGGATCGCTTCTTGCCAGACCAATGAAATAGGATATTAAAAGACCGTCACCTCAATATCAGTGACGGTCTTTTTTCTTACGTCTTAATTATTATTTCAGGAACTCTGAAAGGAGTTCGGAGGCTTTTTCTGCATCGAAATCCTCTATGGCAGCCATAACATTTTTTAAGGACTCTCTGAGAAGAATTCCCTTATAATTACGGTTCTTAACTGAGTTCAGAAGCCTTTCTGCTTCAGCTATTTCGTAGGTGCCGAGCAGTTTGGAAACCTCTGATAGGATTGCCCTTAGTTCATCATCATCAGCTTCTTTATCAGGTTCTTCGCTTTCTACCTCAGATATGATGCTGCTGTTCATAACATTATCGATGTTTTCGGCATATTTTTTATACAGCTCAAGAAGGTCGTTAACTCCCCTGGAAACAGCTTTTTTATCTCCGGATTTTGAAGCGCTTTCCTGCTCAAAGGCAAGTGTAAATAATGCGTCTGCTCCGATGGTTTTGGACATACTCTTGAGTGCGTGTACATGAATCTGATAACTTTCTATATCATCTGAATCATAGTCGTTTTTGATCTCATCTGATTTTTTCCTATGCTGACTGGCAAAATCCCTAAGTAGTTCAAAATAGAAATCAGTGTCACTGGCAGTATAGGTCAGGCCGGATTTTGTGTTTATATTACATTCAGAGAGCTTCTGCAGCAGATATTCACTATTTGAAGATGCAGTGGAAGAAGTATCATTATCAGATGATTTATCAGAAGCGATATCTGATATATTATCTTCATTTTGAATATCTGTATCTCCTAATGTGTACTGATCTTCAGGCAGATACTTGATAAGAAGTTCCTCAAGCTTTTGTGTATCTATCGGTTTTGAGAGATAATCATCAAAGCCTTCTTTTAAGTAGGTTTCTCTTGCGCCAACTATTGCATTTGCTGTAAGTGCGATAACAGTAGTAGAGTTTTTCAGGAGGTTCTGCCGCTTAAGCTCATGCAGAGTCTCGATACCATCCATTTTCGGCATCATATGATCAAGAAAAACAATGCTGTAATCATTAATTCTTATTTTCTCTATGGCATCAAAACCGGAATCGGCGAGGTCAGGAACAATTCCGCTTAGCTTCAGCAGATTTGCGGCCACTTTCAGATTCATGTCATTATCGTCTACTACCAGAACCCTGGCGTCAGGTGCATGGAGAGTGAGCTCATGCTCTGACTGATTTCCGCTCCTGTGCAGACGTTCTACATAGTTTCCAATCGGACGGCTGTCGACTATTGTCTGTCTGAGAGTAAATGAGAATTCCGAACCTTCTCCATATACGCTCTTTACATGTAGTTCACTGTCCATCATGAAAAGGAGACGATTGACTATGGCCATTCCAAGGCCGGTTCCTTCGATATTACGATTTCTCTTTTCTTCAATTCTTTCAAAGGATTGGAACAGTTTATCCAGGTCATCCTCCTTGATACCTATGCCGGTATCTTTTACTGAAAAGAAAAGATCTATATTATCGGAGTCACGTCTGACTTCCTTGATTGACAGGGTTACAGTTCCTTTTTCGGTATATTTTACTGCATTTGTCAGCAGATTCATTAATACCTGAGTTATTCTGATATCATCACCCATGAGGTCGGATGGAATATTTTCATCTATATCAACTTCGAATGAAAGTCCCTTGGATTTTGCCCGGCCCATTATGGAATTGACTAGATTGTTGATGGTTGAAGAGGTGTTGTAAGTAACAGGTATTATTTCCATCTTTCCATCTTCAATCTTTGAAAAGTCCAGAATGGTATTTACCAGTGAGAGAAGAGTCTTTCCTGCAGACTGGATGTTTGATGAACATTCAAGAACCTCTTTTTCTTTAGACTCATGAAGAATCATTTCATTCATACCCAGAATGGCGTTAATTGGGGTACGTATTTCGTGAGACATATTCGCAAGGAAATCACTCTTGGCCTTGTTTGCAGAATCAGCGAGTCTGATTTGCTGCTGCAGGGAGGTGGACATGGTCTGGAGACTCTGGGACAGGATACCTATCTCATCTTCACTCCTGACACTCATTTCCTCGCTGAAATCACCATGTGCATAATGTTCAGCAACATTTGTCATTTTCTTTAGTGGACGGGTTACAGTTTTAACCCAGATAAGTCCGATGAGAACTGCAAACATAAGTATGATCACAGATATGAACAGCTGCTGTCTGAGCAGACTGTGCTGTGGAGTATTGATCTCGCTCAGTGGAGCATATATGCCCAGAATCATACCGTTCTTCAGTTCTTTGAGTATCAGCCTTTGCTGAACTCCGCTTCTGGACTGAAAGAGTTTCGGTTCATTCATACCGAGATCAAGTACGCTTTTAAAGTACTTCTGATCATCTTTACTGAGATTTTCGTAATCAATTCCGTCAGGATAATCCTCGTGATAGATTACATTTCCATCCTTATCTATCAGGAAGGCATGTCCTGTATCATATACAGAAACCTCAGAAACAGATTCCTTCAGCAGGTCCATGCTGATATCCATGCCAATGATACCCACAGTGTAGCCCTTGTAATAATAAGGGATAATGTAGGAAATCATATCAACACCGAGATTTGCGTTGTAATAGGGATCCATCCACATAGGGACGCCGGCTTCAATAGGAATGTAGTACCAGCCAACATGCTCCAGATCATCTGGTTCATAGAGACTCATGTCTGTAGGAACTGAAGGCTGCCAGGAATTATCAGAAAGATTGATAGTGTACCAGAAACCGCTGATGGAACCATACTTCTCCGGATCGTAACGAAGGTAAACTGCCATTGCACCACGGGTGTTTTCTGCAATACTTTTACCGAGCTCAGAAACGTCATAGGTATAATTGTCACGTTCTTTCTCATCTATCAAAAAAGAAGTATAGGTCTCTGCACGTTTATTTGCATAGTTAAAAATAGTACCGACGGACTGCTCCGTAGAACGGAAATTGTCATCGATTACATTTGCATAATAATCCGCAACAGAAACAAGAATGTCCTTGGAATCATCATTCAGAATAGCATTCGTTCTTATGGTGGATGTAATGAGGAATACACCCACAACTACGATAATAAGCGCTGATATAACTGAAATCAGCTTTGTTTGAATAGACTTCATATATATATTTTAACCCCTTATACTGCATACACCCAGGTAGTATTTCACTAATAAAAAGTATAAGTGTAATGGGGCGAAAATACAAGAAAAAAGTGGCTTTATGTATGATAGATATCCTACTACATTTAAATGGTTTTACAGTTGGTAGCTTTCCAAAACATACTCATCAAAGAATGGAAGAATAAAAGTTATACGTCCATATGTATCATCATTAATGAGACCCCGTTTTTTCAAACGTTTTTTGTATGGGTTAAACCCATTAGTATCAATATCTATGACCTTGCGGATGTCAACTATTCTGTCTGATTCTGATTTTGCGATAGCATATAGGATGAGTTTGTCCTTTGCAGAAACCTCTGACCAGATTTTATCATATACATAGTCGTAAAGGTAATTCTTATACTCGTCTAAGGAAGATATGTATTTTCCGTCGTTTTCCCATGTGAAGTATCCAAGCACCTGGAACGCAAAAGGATAGCCTTTAGTATATCCTGCCATTTGTAAAGCGTCAGTTGTTTTTATATCCAGTACATTTTGGTAATTGACTGCTATATCCCTGATGCTTAAAGCCTTAAGGTCTATTCGGGGAGCTCTGTAAAGAAATGTAAGATTTTTTACATTTTGCAGTTCATTGATGTTTTCATATAGACCGGTCATGAGAAGGTATATTGGAAGCTTATGGCGTACAAGTATCTGATAAACACTGGCAAATTCGCGCATAGACTTGTTGTTTATTACTTCATCAATGGTCACAAGAACTTTCTTATTGTTCTTTTTCAGACTTTCAAGCATTTTTGTGACTGCAACCTCGATGTTAGTGATTGGTGCAACACCATTAACTTCAAATCCAAATCCGAAAAACGAAAGATTGATTTTTGCATTTTTAAAAATATGAGCCAGACTATTTTCGCTGGACAGCTTGGATGCAAGCGATTCAAGCATGTCTGATTCTGAACTGAGTTCAACTATGATCCAGTTATCCTGCTTCTCATAATACTCTGTTATCTCAGTCATAAAGACTGTTTTACCTGAACCCCTCAGTCCTGTTATCATATAGATCATCTGAGTTGGGTTCACTTTATTGAAATCGTTGGTAACCTTCATCAAATCAGCTTTTCTGGAAATGACTTGATTAGGCTCCTGTCCAAATATTAAAGTATATGGATTATCCTTCATGGTTTCACCTCTTTTACTACTTTTTTACTGGTTCTGGGTGGTTTTACTGGTTTTTTACTACTCTTTACTGGATTTTAATAATTTTACTGGTTTTTTACTGGTTTTGTCAAGGGGGCGCAAAGAGAAAATGCTCTATATATGATAGAAAAACCTATGGATAAGTGATAAAATGTAAATGTGCTTTTATGATAAAGTTTCTGTGATTTGGAAGGAGAGGGAGATGACAAGACTAAAAAAGGGGATAGCAGTAGTTTTGTGTGCGGCTATGCTTGCGGGAAATGTGGTTACTCCTGTGAGTGATGTTCTAGCTGCATCAGCTGAAGAAACTGCATATACGGCAGCCTCAAAGGACCTTGAGGCAAAGACCGCAGCATATAACAGTGCCAAGACAGAGAAGGAAAATGCGGCTTCTTCATATGAGAAGATTCAGGGAGAATTAAAAACAGCCCAGACAGCAGTTGAAAATGCAAAGAAAGAGGCTGAGTCCTCAAAGAAGACCTACGAGGAAAAGAAGAAAGTAGTTGATTCCCAGGAGAGCGGCTATAAGGAAGCATCAGCTAAGAAGGCAAAGGGTAGTTATGCATTCTTTGAAAG
Source organism: uncultured Lachnospiraceae bacterium (assembly GCA_902782695.1). Taxonomy (GTDB): domain Bacteria; phylum Bacillota; class Clostridia; order Lachnospirales; family Lachnospiraceae; genus Eubacterium_Q. The sequence continues at coordinate 42,457 of CACZOE010000139.1, forward strand.
TCTCGGAAGTGAAGGGGCTATGAATGCACTTACTTCCTGTACCTATAAGGATAAAATAAATATGGGTGCAGATGGCGATGCAACTTCTCTTGAAAATGTAAGCAAGACCTTTGAACAGATGAAATATCTGAATGATCTCAGAAAGAAGCTGGGACTGGGAGAGCTGAAGGTTACGAGCACACTCATGGCTCAGGCTGAGGCAGACTGTGATTATTCTGATTCTGTCGTAGCACATGCAATGCAGTTTAATGTAGGCGAGAATCTGGCTTGGAACTTCGGGTCGAATCCATATACGCAGTGGTATGATAATGAAAAGGTTATATTTGATAATGCTGCAAAGTCTTTGGGACAGAACTCTGAACTTTTGGGAAAAGCGGCCTATGATTATTACAATGCTCATGAAGATGCTGTTGATTACTATATAGCAAATAATTATTCAGGAAAAAGTGTCGGTCATTATATGAATGATATTGATCCATACTATACAGTTACCGGATTTGCAATCAATTCCAAGGGTACCATGTATCCATATACCTATGGCCAGGTGTTTGATTATTCGTCATCGGAAGACTCATATACGGTTGATGAATATGAAAAACTCTTTAAGGATTATTCAACAGATATCTTTAATACGATAGAGACATACGAAAAAGCAAAAGCTGCTATGGATACTGCCCTTGAATCAAAGAACAGTGCAGATACAAAACTAAAGAATGCTGAAGCATCATTAAAGTCAAAGCAGACCGAGCTTTCGAATGCTGAGACCAGAAATAAAACAGCAGCAAGTGCATTTGAAACAGCAGAGTCTGAATTTAATGTGGCAACTGCAGTTTTTGCCAGTGCAGAGGCAGCCTATAAGGCTTATGTTGCAAA